>JAUNVH010000004.1:28197-73097 GCA_030537765.1 Tissierellia bacterium
AATCGATAATTAGATAAAGTTAAATTTAGAATATATTTTAATTTCAAATTCTATCTGATTAATTAATTTAATCTTGAAATATAGTTTCGATATATTTTAAGATTAACACGACTAAAGGGCAGATATATAATAACGCTGTACTAAATTCAAATATAAACAATCGATTTATATATTTAAATATAAAACTAAACTTTGCAGCAAAATGCCTATAAAAAAATAAAAAAAATTTACTTTGCAAGAAAATATAAATTGCTAGAGTTAAAATAAAATCAAGATTAAAAATTTCTTCTTATTAGTTTCTTTATTTACCTCCTTAATTTTTAATTAAAATACAATGACTAATCGTATAAAACAATATTATTGGATAATAGACCATTACAATATATAAGTATAAAACTGGACGATTTGTGACAGAAGAAATTAAAATAAGCAATAAAATACAAAACAACAATAAATATAAAAAACCACGCTTCATGAATACTTAAGCGTGGTTTGGGAATTATTTTAATGGTTGCAATGACTTGAATACTTTCATTGATGAATCATAATCTAGATTGGTGATTATATAGCAACCTGTATAGTCGCCCTTAGCTGAAATAATGATACGTTTATTTTTAATAATGTATAAGCCTTCAAACATTCCATAAGAAAATTCATGAACCTCTGCATTTTCTGTATCAATACTCAAAACTGTCGATGAGAGATCATATTGTTTATAAATGATAAAAATATCATTATCATTTTCATATCTTAAAAACACAAAATTATCTTCAATCTCTTCATCCACCAATTCAAAACCATCAGGTATATAGCTTGGCGCTAGGAGAAGATCTTCGCCTTCCATGTATTTATCAGTTTTTTCATATTGGATATCTGTGCCCAATTCGTGAACATTGATAATTGGTTCAAAAAATTTATGCTTAATCGCCCCGGCAACTGGGGGACTAAATATGAACGAAAGCGCCAAAAGTATTATAATAGAACAGGCTATCGCTTTTTGATTGAAACTTTTATTCGATATTAAATTATTTGCTATTAGTTTTAGCTCTAAGCCTTTGTCAAATCTATCGTCTAAAAAGCCTTCTTTTTGAAAGTCTTTTAGCAATTCTTCATCAGATTTTTGAGATTCGATATCTTCAATTGCTGATTTTAAAATTTGATCAAAATCTCCATTCATACTTTTCACCATCACTTTTATCCGTGCTTTTAAGTTCTTCAATCAATCTTTCTTTGGCACGACTATATCTTTTTCTAGCTGCTTCATTTGATATGTTTAAAATTTTTGCAATTTTTTTATAATCATAGCCAAAATAATCTTTTAGCTTTAAAATTTCATACATATCTTTGGGCAAGCTTTTTAAAATATTCATCAAATCTAGTTTTTGGGCAATATAATTTTCGGTATCAATGTTTTCTGACCTCACTATTTCAATATCTTCGAAAGCAAATTCATTGCGCCAATTTTTCAAATAATTTTTTGCAGTATTTCTCGCAACTTCACAGACATAGTTTTTTAAAGAATTTTCATCCATTTTTTGTAGTTTCTTTTCATAAGGCTTTAGCGCCAATACGGATTCATGAACTATGTCTTCGAGCTTATGCGGGTCGCGCGTGTAGTTCATTGCATTAAAGATTATTAATTTTTTATATTTTAAATAAATTTTATGGATTATATCAGTTTGTCTGTTTCTCATATTATGTCCTCTTTTTATTAAACGCTTCAAATCTATTATATTATTATTTACTTCTCAATTGTCAAGTAATATAATTTTTTCGTTTAGGGAGATTTTTTATTGAAAATATTTTTTTTACATTATATAATAAAAAAAACACCTTTTATATTTTTATTGTTGTGTTTCATAAGATTGGTCTTGCGACAGCGATTCCAATCTTTTTATTTGTTATATTTATTTCGGGAGGAAAGAAATGGCTAAGTATATTTTTATTACAGGAGGTGTCGTTTCCGGTATCGGAAAGGGGATTAGCGGCGCCAGTATCGGCAGAATTTTAAAAGACAGAGGGCTTAATGTCTTTATGCAAAAATTTGATCCCTATATCAATATCGACCCAGGCACTATGAGCCCATATCAGCATGGCGAGGTCTTTGTTACAAAAGACGGAGCAGAGACCGATTTAGACCTTGGGCATTATGAAAGATTTATAGACGAAGAACTGAGCAGAAAATCGAGCATAACAACGGGCAAGATTTATGCAGAAGTTTTGCGAAAAGAGCGCTTGGGAGCTTATAATGGCGCAACGGTTCAAGTTATTCCGCATGTCACAGACGAGATTAAACAAAATGTCTATGCAGCTGCTAAAGAGAGCAATGCCGATATTATTATTACAGAAATTGGTGGAACTATTGGCGATATTGAATCGCTACCTTTTATAGAAGCAATCAGGCAAATTCACTCTGAAAACCCAAAAGATACTCTATTTATTCACACAACTTTAGTGCCTGCAATTCCTGGCTCTAATGAATTAAAAACTAAGCCTACTCAACATTCTTACAAAGAACTTATGAGTCTTGGCATTAAGGCCGATATAATTATTTGCAGATCTGATGGATTTATTACAGACGAAATCAAAAATAAGATTTCTCTATTTTGCGATGTGCCCACGAAGGCGATTGTGCAATCTGAAAACACTGATCTAATTTATGCAGTGCCGCTAAGCCTTAAAAGACAAGGTCTTGACGAATATATTTTGCAAAAATTAGATCTACCAAATCAACCTGAAACGACTGGCGATTGGGAGAAGATGGTGGAACATTTTAGAAAAGCTGATAAGCCTTTAGATATTTTTCTAGTTGGAAAATATACTGCACTTCATGATGCATATCTCAGCGTGACTAATGCCATTTGCGATGCGGGCTATCAAGCTGGGCGCAAAGTCAATATCGATTGGATAAATTCTGAAAATCTAAACGAAGACAATTACGAACATAGACTTTCATCTGCCGATGCTATTATTGTACCTGGAGGCTTTGGCACTCGCGGAATCGAGGGCTTGATGTTAGCTTCTAAATATGCCAGAGAAAGAAAGGTGCCCTATTTTGGAATCTGTTATGGTATGCAGCTTGCATTAGTTGAAATTGCGAGAAATCTCTTAGGTTTAACCGAAGCCAATACTACTGAATGCAATCTCTACACTCCGTATCCCATTATCGATATTATCGAAACTGAATCAAAAATTGATGAATTGGGCGGAACTTTGAGGCTTGGAAATTATGCTTGCAAATTAAAAGATGATACTTTGATTAAAAAGCTATATCAAAAAGATGAGATTGTAGAAAGACATCGCCACAGATATGAAGTGAACAATAAATTTATACCAAAATTTGAAGAAGTGGGTGTTGTATTTAGCGGAATAAACGAAGAACAAAATTTAGTCGAGACCATAGAATTAAAGGATCATCCATTCTTTATCGCTTGCCAATTCCATCCCGAATTTATATCTCGACCTAATAAAATTCACCCAATATTTAAAGGATTTATCGACGCAGCCATACACATGCGTGAAATGAAATGATATGAAGATTTATAAATTAAAATACAAAATTTTAACTCTATTTTTGGCATCTATTTTAATTTTTAGTCCAAGCTTTGTGCTGGCTACTGAAAATGATAAAGCTATAGATAATTTATCAGAAGAAGAAACTGCGGAAGATGAGCTTTCTGCAGAAGAAAAATATCGCATTGAATTTATGGAAAAGGCCAAAAAAATGGAAAAATATTCCATAAATGAATTGACCACAGCATATCTCTTGGGAGATTATTCTAGTGGCGAAATTTTAGAAGGCGAAAATATTGACGAAATTATTGCCATTGCAAGCACAACAAAAATCTTGTCGATATATGTAGTGCTAGATGCAATTAGAGCAGGAAAATTAAATTATGATGACATAGTTACTATTACAAAAGAATCGGCAATTCTTAGAGGATCATCTTACGATTTAAAAGAAGGAGATAGAATTTTAGTTAAAGATTTAATTGAGGCGGCGATAGTTGTTTCAGGAAATGATGCCTGTCATGCTTTGGCAGTTAAAGTTTCAGGAACTGAAGATGATTTTGTAAAATTGATGCAAGAAAAATTGAGAGATTTAGAAATCTATGATGCAGATATAATTAATTGCACCGGACTTCCAAACTATAATATCGACAAGCAAAATATGATGAGTACTAGATCGCTTTTCAAGCTAAGCAGAAGTTTTATAATGGACTATCCTGAAATTCTTTTGATTAGTTCTATGAAAGAAATTGTAAATGAAGATAGAGATTATAAAGAAAAGACTACTAATCCACTATTGGGAGAGCTTTTGGAAATAGACGGTTTGAAAACTGGCTATACGGGAATGGCTGGAAGATGCTTAATCGCAACGGGAATTAAAAAAGCAGACGATTTAATTTTTGGTAGCGATTCATTTAATGCGAGTAGAATAAATGGAGACGATAAAGAAATTATAATAGGTACTGCGCCAGATGAAGAAGAGGGCGCTCCAATCTATGCAGACACGCGACTTATTGGAATTACAATGGGCTCAAAAGGCGATGTGCAGCGCTATGTGGCTGCAAAAAAATTGATGGAACACGGTTTTGAAACTTATAGAAACTATATCTTAGGCGATCCAAATATTAAAGTTGAAACTGTTCACAATGAAGAATGTTATCCAAAAGATTATGAGCTCTATCCATTAGAGAGCAAAATTATAATGAAGAAAAAAGACGATGCAGTATCTTTTAATGTAAAGACTATGGAAATTACACCGCCACTAGATGCGGGTAATATTGCTGGAGAGATTACTTATTTTTTAAACGGAGAGGAAATTTTTTCATCGCCTTTAATAATAAAAGAAAATTTAGTTAGAACTAATTTCTTCATTAGAATGCAAAGAGCATTTCAAAAACTTTTTTCAAATAGTGTAAGAGTCTTTAATACAAATTAAATATATTTTTTTGGGCCGAGCAAATGCTCGGTCTTTTTTGTATGCAATTATAAACTTAAGAAAGATTAGACCAAGTTTTGTATCTTTGCATACAATTATGAATTTGCTTTAATACTTAAAAATGGTAAAATCAAAAAAGACAATTAAAACGCAGAAAATAGCCAAAAAATAGAAATTAATTTTTTATGAAAATATTTTCATAAATCTATTGACATTCTAAAATATAATTGGTATTATTTAATCGAGAGTAATGCATTATGCATTTTGCATTACAGCTTTAACTGTATTTAATATAAGGAGGAAAAAAGAAAATGAGTTTTATGGATTTGTCCAAGTATCCGGCGGAACCTTTTAAGATTAAGAGTGTTGAACCGGTTAAGATGATTTCAAAATCGGAAAGAGAAGCAGCAGCTAAAGAAGCAGGTTATAATACTTTTAACCTAAAGAGTGAAGATGTTTATATTGACTTACTTACTGACTCCGGAACTAACGCTATGAGTGATAAGCAATGGGCCGGAATGATGATGGGCGACGAAGCTTATGCAGGTAGTAAAAACTGGATCTTTTTAGAAGAAACTTGTAAAGAAATTTTTGGTTTCAAACATATTGTACCGACTCACCAAGGTAGAGGTGCCGAAAACTTACTTTCTACAATAGCTATAAAACCTGGCCAATACGTTGCAGGTAATATGTATTTCACGACAACAAGATATCACCAAGAGAAAAATGGCGGTATTTTTGTAGATATTATTAGAGACGAAGCTCACGATGCATCTACTGATGTTCCTTTCAAAGGAGATATCTGCCTTGAAAAATTACAAAAATTAATTGACGAAAAAGGCGCTGAAAACATCGCTTATGTTTGCCTTGCAGTTACTGTAAACCTAGCAGGTGGACAACCAGTATCCATGAAAAACATGAGAGAAGTTTACGAGATTTGCCAAAAGCATGGCGTAAAAGTATTCTTCGACGCTACTAGATGTGTTGAAAACGCATATTTCATTAAAGAACAAGAAGAAGGATATCAAGACAAGACTATAAAAGAAATAGTTCATGAAATGTTTAGCTACTCAGACGGTGCTACAATGTCTGGTAAAAAAGACGGTATCGTAAATATCGGTGGATTTTTAGCACTTAATGATGACGAACTTTTCGGTCATGCAAAAGAATTTGTTGTTGTTTATGAAGGTATGCCATCATACGGTGGAATGACTGGTAGAGATATGGAAGCTTTTGCTATCGGTTTAAGAGAATCTTTACAATTTGAATATATTGAACACAGAGTTAAACAAGTTAGATATCTAGGCGATAGACTTAGAGAAGCTGGAGTTCCAATTGTTGAACCAACTGGTGGACACGCAGTATTCTTAGATGCAAGAAAATTCTGCCCACATTTAGATCAAGAACAATTCCCTGCTCAATCACTTGCAGCATTTTTATATATTGACTCAGGCGTAAGATCAATGGAAAGAGGAATTGTATCGGCTGGTAGAGACAATAAAACTGGCGAAAACCATAAACCAAAACTTGAAACTGTAAGACTTACTATCCCAAGAAGAGTTTACACTTACAGACATATGGACGTTGTAGCAGATTCAGTTATTGGTCTATTCAATAATAAAGAAGAAATCAGACCATTGAAATTTGTTTATGAACCGCCACAACTTAGATTCTTCACAGCTAAGTTTGACTTTGCAGATTAATTCTTTTAATTAAATAGAGCCTATGCCCTGCGGTATAGGCTCTTTTTGAAACAAAAACCCGATTATGGTATAGCTTTACAAAGATAAAGTTTTCTTGTATAATAATACAAATTAAAATGGGGAGGAGACAATGGAAAATAATACTCAAGGTAAATTTAAATCTAAATGGGGATTTATACTAACCGCAGTTGGCTCGGCTGTAGGCATGGCAAATGTATGGGGTTTTCCATACAAGCTCACAGATAATGGCGGAGCGGCATTTTTAGCAGTATATTTAATTTTTATCGTAATTTTTGCATATGTTGGTCTTTCTGCTGAATATGCAATTGGTAGACGCGCAAACACTGGTACTCTTGGAGCTTATGAATACGCATGGAAAACTCGAGGCATGGGCAATGTAGGTAAGATTGTAGGTTGGCTACCTCTAGCAGGTTCAATGCTTATTGCAATTGGATATGCATGTATAATATCTTATGTTCTCAAAGCGCTTGTGCAGTCGATAGATGGCTCTTTAATGGGCGTTGATACTGGAACTTGGTTTGAAAGTTTTGCTCTTACTGAATTTTCAGTAGTTCCATTTCATATTGCAATTGTAGTTATAACATTATTGACTTGTATTACTGGTGCTGATTCCATAGAAAAAGCTAATAAATTTATGATGCCACTATTCTTTGTACTATTTGTGATTTTGGCAATTAGAGTTGCTTTCTTGCCAAATGCTTTTGCTGGTTATGAATTCTTATTCAAACCTGATTGGTCGCATCTAAAAGATCCGTCTGTAATTGTTGGCGCAATGGGTCAGGCATTCTTCTCACTTTCGATAACTGGTTCTGGAATGATAGTTTGCGGAGCATATCTAGAAAAGAAAGAAGATATTATAGACGGAGCAAAAAAGACTGGTATATTTGACACCACAGCAGCAATGGTAGCAGCATTAGTTATGGTGCCAGCAGTATTTTCATTCGGTATGGAACAAGAAGGCGGCCCAGGCTTGCTATTTGTTACATTACCTCGAATTTTACAAGATATGCCAGGTGGAAGACTATTTGCGATAGCACTATTTTTGGCAGTAACATTTGGTGGTATTTCAAGTTTACAAAATATGTTCGAAGTAGTTGCTGAATCAGTCATGTATAGATTTCCAAAACTTTCAAGAAAAGTAACATTATTAATCTTGGGAATTATAACTTTTGGAGTAGGCGTATTCAGAGAGCCTATCTTTAAATGGGGCCCATGGATGGATATTATATCGATTTATATAATTCCACTTGGAGCAACAATAGGTGCAATATCTTGGTTCTGGGTGATGAAAAAAGATGAACTCTTAGATGAAATCAACACAGGATCTAAAAAGAAATATGGAGATACATGGCATAATATTGGAAGATTTATCTATGTACCTCTTTCAATAGTGCTCTGTGCAGTTGCACTAATATTCAAAGTTGCTTTCTAAATTTGAACTTGAAAAACTCGGTTTCAATACCGAGTTTTTTTATGCCCAAAAACGGCTATATTGTGCACAATATAAAGATTATTGTATTCAATATAAAATGAAAACGATACTATTACAATAAATCTTATTAAACACTTTACAGCTTTTAATCAATATAGTATAATCGAAAAAATTAGAGAATCATAGGGGGTAATGATATTGAATAATTTTGTTAGAGTTTTAAAAGGTGAAAACACCTCCGAGATGGCTAGTGAAATTTTAGAAGGAATTATTACAGAAGACATAAATAATAAAACTATATTGCTAAAACCAAATGTAGGCTTTATGGGAGAGCCAAGAAAGGGTCTATCTACCCATCCGGAAGTCATACGAGGGCTCATTAAATATTTTAAATCAAAAAATGCAGCAAAAATCTATGTTGGTGATAGTTCAGTTATTGGCATAAATACTGTTGAAGCTTTAAAGAGTGCTGGGATAACGAAAGTTTGTGAAGAAGAGGGGGCAATCTGTATCGATTTAAACGATTCGCCGCCAATAGATATGAAGATAACAGATGGCTATGTGGTCGATAGCATATTGCTTTCATCAATTATCTACGATGTAGATATTGTAGTTTCAGTTGGAGTCATGAAAACTCATATGCATACAGGCGCAAGTCTAAGTATAAAAAACATGAAAGGAGCCATGTATAGGCGTGAAAAAAATAAATTGCATCGCTTAACTAAAAGGCCGCCTGCGGGCAGAACTGAAAGGTCATTAGATTTTGGCATCTTAGATTTGACGACTGTCTGTTATCCTGATTATGCTGTGATAGATGGAACTGTGGGCATGGAAGGTTTTGGGCCAAGTGGTGGCACACCAAAACCAATAGGCCTATTATTAGCTAGTAAGAGCGCAGTGGCATGCGATATGATTGCGCTAAAGCTTATGGGCATGGAGCTTTCCGATGTTGGCCATGTTAAACTGGTCGCTGAACGCGACAATATTGATTATGAAAATATAGAAGTAAAACCAAGCGATTATATGAAATATTTTGACAAATTTCAGACCCCAAAGGAGGCAAGATTGGAGCTTGGTTGTGATGCCTTAGTCTATAAGGATGAAAGTGCTTGCAGTGCATGCCATGCTACTTTAACACAGTTTTTAAGATACCATAGCGACAAATTTAAAGACGAAAAAGAACCTTATTATATCTTTGCAGGCAAAGATATTGACCCTGAAGAGATAAAAAAGTATGGAGATAGGGCATTCTTACTCGGCGCTTGTACCGCTAAATTCAAAAAACTTGCGCCATTTTGTAAGGGCTGCCCACCAGTCACTTCTGAACTATTAAAATTAATCAAAAAAATGACTGGTGTCACTGTAAATAGAGTTGGAGAAAAATCTTTAAATATTGCAACTAAAGACTATCGAATCTTAGTAGATCCTGACGATTATGATCTATTTAAAAAGCTAGAGCCAAGCCATATTTTAATTCAAGAGCAAAGTGAAAAGATAATTGAATGTGCTAAGAGATTGCAATTAAAATTTAATGCAGAACTATTTTGCTTAAAAACTGTTGAAGATAAACTTGCAGGCGCTCGATTAAATCCTATGGAGTATGGAGAAAAATTTAGGGCTGAATTTGGCTATATTGAAGTTTTTGGACGCGATAATTTGCCCGATTATCTCTTAGAAATCGAGGGCATTAATGTTTATCAACTTGTTAATAAAAATATTGAGATTGAAAGAAGCGTCATAGAAAAAACTGATATACTTATTGCAAAGTTAGAAGATATAGAACAATTTGAAAAACTGTTTTCAATATTTAAATCTCATGCTAAATTTATAGTTCCAATTGCCGATTGTGAGACTTTTGAAAAAATTAATAAAAATTTTGGCGATAAGTCAAGCGATATAGAGATTAAATTATTGAATACTGGTGAAAATTTTAGTTATAGCAAAGATCAAGCTAAAGTCGTATCTAACGCCAGCTATGAGGGCGGAATCTTATAAGAAAGGAAAAGAATATGAATACAATAATGAAAAAAGAGAATCTATTTATCAGAGTACTCATCGGTTTTGTAATCGGGGCGATTATCGGTATATTTGCGCCTCAATTTGCAATTCAAACTAAGGTGGTTGGCGATATTTATCTAAAACTGATTAAGATGATGATCATTCCAATTTTAATATGTGCAGTTGCAGGTGGAATTATAAATATTTCGGATACTTCATCACTCAAGCGAATCGGTTTAAAAACTGTAGGCCTCTATATAATATTGTTTTTAGGATCGGCCGTTGTGTCTTTTGCAGTTGC
The DNA here is from genome assembly GCA_030537765.1 of Tissierellia bacterium. Taxonomy (GTDB): domain Bacteria; phylum Bacillota; class Clostridia; order Tissierellales; family Peptoniphilaceae; genus JAUNVH01. The sequence goes on from JAUNVH010000004.1 coordinate 38,598, forward strand.
ATTTGCAATACGACCCGGTATGGGCATCTCCTTTACTAATCAGCCAGTATGGGAGGGCGAACTTGCCGATACGACAGTTTCAGGCTTTTTAAATACTATATTCCCATCTAATATATTCCAATCTATGGCTAATGGTGAAATTTTGCCTACTATCATATTTACAGCCTTGATGGCTGTTGCAATAGTTGCTGTTGGGGAAAAGGGTGAGCCACTTAAAAAATGGTTCAATTCATTGTCGGCTATAATGTTTAAAATTTTATCTTATGTAATGGAAGTATCGCCCATAGGCGTAATGTCTTTGATTGCATTTTCGCTTGCAGAATATGGATTAGGCGTATTTAGTGCCTTAGGTAAATATATTATCTGTTGTTGGCTTGCTTGTATTGCAGTATTTATATTGATACTAATCTTGCCTGTGGTACTTATTACTAAAGTCAATTTGAGAGTATTACTTAGGACTTGTGGGAAAATTGCACTTATGACTATGTCTACCACAAGTTCGGCTGCAACCTTGCCAACGACCATAAGGCTCAGCATAGATGAATTGGGAGCACCTGAGGGCATTTCAAATTTCACATTGCCTTTAGGTTGCACGATAAACATGTGCGGAGGCGCTTGCTCATTTTGCTGTTTAGCAATTTTCGTTTCTGATTTTTACAATTTAGCATTGCCAGTTTCTACGCTGATAGGCATGGCGATGGTTGCCACTGTGATAAATATGGCAGCACCTGGAATTCCAGGAGGCGGAATAGTGCTTGGTGCAAGCTTCTTATCAATTTTTGGATTGCCCTTTGATCTTATGGGCCCAATTTCGGCTTTTTATAGATTATTAGATATGGCCTTTACTACAATCAATGTTGAAGGCGATGTGACGGCAAATCTCTTAATCTCATATTCAGAAAAACAATGGAATAGAGATATGGTAAAGGGAAATTGATAATTATTAATTATGAGATTTAAAAATCATATATAAAGAATATTTTTTATATTATATTTAATTTTAGGGAGTTTAGAAACTTTAATCGTTTTTAAACTTCCTTTTATTTTATGCATGAGTAAAAAAATCTATCATTTAAAGCTATTAAAAATATTTATTTAAATCTATTAAAATTTATTAAGCCCTATATTTCAAATGTTAAGAATTATTTTATATTAGCTCATAACAAGAAAGTCGCAAAATTAAGAGTCATATTTATTAAAAAACTCAGCTTTTAGTATCTTTAAAGAGATAATAATGATATAATGATAACAAATAGATATGAGGAAAAATTATGATTATAAAAAAGACATTAAGTGATCAGATATATGATAAATTAAAAAGAGATATTTTGACAAAGAAGATAAGCTTAGGTTCAAAAATTGTAAATAAAAATTTGCAATTGGAATTTGGTGTCAGCTCTTCGCCAATTCGTGATGCCATAAATAGGCTCTATCAAGACGGACTTATTGCAAATATTGACAATACTGGAGCGACTGTGATTGAATTAGATTATGAAAACGCATCGGAGATAAACGAACTTTTAAAATACATAGTCTGCACAGGAGTCAAAATTTCTTCCGAAAAATCAGATAGTTCTCGCATTGTAAAACAGCTTAGGCGCATGATTGAACTTCAAAAAAAACATATAAATAGCGATCTTTATTACGATTACGATTATGAATTTCATAAAACTTTTATAGATTATTCTAAAAACTCTAGATTGAAAAAGCTATATAAAGAATATAATGCATTAAATGAACTCTTAGTGCGTGAAATCCATATTCAATTGGGAAGCTTTGTGCGCGAGCGAAATATATCGATGCATTCAGAAATGGCAGATGAATATGAAAAAGGCAATATCAGTCAAGTTATAAGACTTACAGAAGAACATTATAATGCTGCTGAATCATTTTTTAAAGAGATGTCATAATTAAAAAGCTTAGAAAAATTTGAACTCACTTTCAAATAATTACGATAATTAGTAGATTAAGCTTTTTGCTTAATTAGTCTATTATGCTAAAAGCTATTGCGCTATGCTCTAATGCTAGATATATAGAGATTTTTTGTCAGTTTTAACTATTATATTATTTTAACAAAGATCTATAATCTATCATTAATATTATCTACGATAAAGGCTTATTATAGCCTTTTTTGTATTTGGTAACGATTGCAAATTTTATATTATTTTTAGCATAAAAACTGGTCGAAAATTCAAAATGTTACAGCTTTATTACAAGGGGCAAAACGCTTCTAAAGCTCGTGTTTAAGCTACTTATAGATTGTTTTGATTCACAACTTTAGCATAATCTCCCAACTTTTGGTTGACACTTTTAAATCAAATGGTATAATAAAAGTATAGGATGTGGAAACATTTCCACAATCTAGACATATCATTAGGAGGGGAAATTTAATGAAAATGAAAAGAAGAATAGCACTTTTATTAGTTGCTGTTCTGGTAATGGGAGTATTGGCAGGCTGTGGTGGCGACAAGTCAGACGGCGCAGATGCTCCAGAAGGAGATCAACCAGCAAAAGGTGGAACTACTTTCTTGTCAATAGCAACAGGCGGTACAGGTGGTACTTATTATCCGCTGGGTGGAGCTTTATCTAATATCTTCAATGGATCAGATATGGGATTACAAGCTACTGCTCAATCTACAGGAGCGTCTGTAGAAAACGTTGAACTTATTCATAACGGCGAAGCTGAAATTGCATTTATCCAAAACGATATTGCATATTATGCATTCAACGGAATTGAATTGTTTGGCGAAGGCGAAATAGAAAAAGACGGTAAAGTTGAAAAACGTGAAAAGAGAGAATATCCTGACATTCGCGGACTTTGCACACTTTATCCAGAAGTTGTTCAAATTATAGCTGCAGACGGTTCAGGAATTGAATCAGTTGAAGACATGAAGGGCAAAAAAGTTGCCGTTGGTGCTCCTGGATCCGGTACTGAAGTAAACGCGAGACAAGTATTAGCAGCTCACGGTTTAACTTATGACGATCTTGGTAAAGCAGACTATCTATCATTTAGTGAAGCTACTGACCAAATCAAAAATGGTCAAGTTGATGCAGCTTTCGTAGTTGCAGCAATACCATCATCATCAGTAACAGAGCTTGCTACAACTCATGATATTCATCTAGTTCCAATCGCTGAAGACAAAGCTAATGCTTTGATAGCTGATTATCCATACTACACTTATATGGACATTCAACCAGGCGACTATAAAGGACAAGAAGAACCAGTTGCTGCAGTTGCAGTTCAAGCTATGCTTATTGTAAACGAAAGCATGGATGAAGATCTTGTTTATAATCTAACTAAGAATATGTTTGAAAATCTAAATGTTATTGAAGAATCACATGCTAGAGGAAAAGACATTACTCTTGAAAGTGCCCTTGAAGGTATGTCAATAGAACTTCATCCAGGTGCTAAGAAATTCTTTGATGAAGAAGGCATTAAATGATCTAAAAATGAATAGCTTTGAAGGAAGGTTTTGCCTTCCTTCAAAATATTTATTGCTCATATTGCCAATCATTTTGGCAATATTGGCATGTTTACCTATCAATATTCTTTATGCCGAGGACTTCACAACGGGAGAATTTTTATTTGCAAAAAAATTGAATCGCAATTCATATATAGGAATTATTTATACTCATTCTGTTGAAAAAACTAGCACGAGTGAATGGTATCGCTTCGAAAACGACAATTTAATTTTAATGGAAGAACGATTTAAATCGCTTGGGGCAGGTTTGCCCGCAGATTCTCCCTATAAATTTGAAAAAACTGATGATGGCTTTAGACTATATGATATAGAAAAGCCGTTTGAGTATGTCATTTATAGAACGGGAGCAGTCCACGCAAATCATATTTTAGATATCGATGGTAAAAAAATTAAATTTACAGATTTTTCACAGCCTATGCAGGCAGTATCTTTTAGTGTGAAAAAATCGTTTTATGCACAGTTATTATATTGGAGGTGTATTAATGGTAAATAAAAATGAAAATTTAGACCCCAATACAGAAGGAATTGAAAAAAACGGTACTGAAGAAGAAATTATTGTTGAAACTATAGAAGTTGAAGAAGTTGAGAAGAATCCAGAAGAAGTCATATCGATTACAGATATTCACGAAGCAGACGATGTTGACGAATTGCTCGCAACTTATGACAAAGACTCTTCAAAACTTAGAAAACTTTCAGGAAAAACGGCTTTAATTGTTGCAGTTATTGCAATTGCGATGAGTTTATTCCATCTTTACACTGCAGCACAGGGCACATTGCTCGCCATGAAACAGCGTTCATTACACATGATTTTCGCTTTTTCACTTGGATTTTTATTATACCCTTGGAGCCAAAAAAGAGGCAATAAAGAAAGACCTAGTATTTTAGATATTGTCTTTTTAATTCTTTCAGTTGTAGTTTGGGGATATATATTCTTAAATGTAGAAAAAATCGCTTTACAAGGCGGAAAAATGACTCAAATGGACATGGTATTAGGCTTTATGGCAATACTTCTAACATTAGAAGTAACTAGAAGAGTTGTAGGGCCTGAACTTCCAATTGTAACCATAATATTTTTGGCATATGCCTATCTTGGACCACATATGCCGGGAATTTTGGCGCATAGAGGTTTTGGAATTCAAAGAATAGTAGGCCATATGTATCTAACTACTGAAGGTATTATGGGAACGCCAATTGGAGTTTCTGCTACTTTCGTATTTATGTTTATACTTTTTGGAGCGTTCTTAGATAAGACTGGCGTTGGAAAATTCTTTATAGACTTTGCATTTGCAGTGACTGGTAGCACTAGATCTGGCCCGGCGATGACATCAGTATTGGCATCGGGCATGATGGGTTCAATTTCAGGTTCATCAGTTGCAAATACAGTTACGACTGGTGCATTTACAATTCCTTTGATGAAAAAAGTTGGTTACAAACCATATTATGCGGGCGCGGTTGAGGCAACTGCCTCCACAGGCGGACAGATAATGCCACCTGTAATGGGAGCTGCTGCATTTATTATGGCTGACTTTACTGGATTTAAATATATTGAAATTGTAAAAGCCGCTATAATCCCAGCCGTATTATATTATCTAGCAGTCGGTACAATGGTGCATTTAGAAGCTTGTAAACTGGGCATAAGAGGCATGGATAAGGACGAATTACCAAAATTTGGCCCAATATTTAAGAGCCAAGGTTATTTGGTAATACCTCTAATCATTATAATAGCGATGCTTGTTATGCAAAAAACTCCAACTCGTTCTGCATTTATCGCAATTGTTTCGGCAACGGTGATTGCAGGAATTGCATCTTTTATTAAGAAAGATAAATCCTTTACTTATAAATCAGTTTTAGATGCATTAGAATCTGGAGCAAAAGGTGCTTTAGGAGTTGCATGTGCTTGTGCATGCGCAGGTATGATCGTTGGCGTTGTTACGCTTACTGGCTTTGGACTTAGAGTTGCAGAAGTAATAGTTAAAGTAGCTCAAGGAAAGCTTTTACCAACTCTTGCACTAACAATGCTTGCTTCTATAATCTTAGGTATGGGTCTTCCAACTACTGCTAAGTATATAGTACTTGCTACAATGGCAGTACCAGCACTTACAAAGTTGGGCGTAAATCTTATGGCAGCACATCTATTTATTCTATACTTCGGCGTAGTTGCCGACGTAACTCCACCAGTAGCTTTGGCTGCTTATGCTGGAGCAGGAATTGCAGGTGCTAACTCGATGCGGACGGGGGTGCAGGCGTTTAAACTCGCCATAGGCGCCTTTATAATACCGTATGTATTTGCTATAAACTCACATTTGATTATGATAGATTCAACTGTTGGAACTACTGTAAATTGGCTACCAATAACTGTAGCTCTTCCAACAATCGTGACAGCACTGCTCGGAACTATCTGCCTTGCAGGTTTTATCGAAGGTTATCTATTCGATATTGCAAAACCTTGGGAAAGATTGTTATTACTTGGAGGAGCGCTTACGCTTCTAACTCCAGATTTAATTTCTGACGCAATTGGTGTTGCAATTATAGCATTCTTATTCGTAATTCAAAGAAGAAGAAAGAAGAAAAAAGAGCAAATGGCTTAAATATAATTTTAAAAATAAGGCCATTCTCAAGATATTAATAGCTTGAGAATGGCTTTTTTAATTGACTTATTTACTTTATTATAGTAAAATGTATTTAACGAAATAAATTAATATGTCCCCAAATGAATTGGGGGGGGAGAGCAAAATGCTTGATATATGAACGAAAATTGGGATCATCTTTAATACTTGATTTTTAAAATCAATTTATTAGAGATTTTTTTGTTTTTAAAATACATAATCAATAAAAGGAGGAAAGACATGAAGAAAAGATATTTGATTTTGATACTTTTAATTGCATTAGTACTTACCGCTTGTGGAAAAGATTCAGCAAAGAATGAAGCTACCGAAGAAATAAAACCAGTTGAACAGGTCAAAAAAGTGGAGGAACAACCTCCAGTTGAAGAACCTGAAGTCGATCATATGAAAGACATTCGAGTAGTTGCAGGCACTGTTGAAATTGTAAGAATTCTTGAAAAGCTGGGCTATGAAAATGTATATGCAATACCCGAAGGCATTGAAGATACGATTTATAAAGACGCAATTGTATTTGGGCCAGAAGATAATCCAGATCCAGAAACATTTTATGAACATAGAAATACAGCGCTCTTTATTCTAGACGGCTCTGTAGTACACGCACCTGAATTTTGTGGCAATGTAGGTATGACATTTGTAGCACCGATAAGAAATTTAGAGAATTTTGATGATAAAGATGAAACGTTAAAAAACAGTATCATTGCTATAGCTGAACGACTCGGACTTAAAAATAAAGCCATAGAGATGATAGAAAATAATCAATTTTAAAATTTAGCCATCGATCCAATTGGATTGATGGCTTCTTTTATTTGTTCAGATAATCTTCATAAAACTCTTGATAGAACATAAAATGCTTTGCAGCAGTTTCAAATTTACAATAGATTCTAAGTCTATTGCCATTTTTAAATACAATTTGTGCATATCCCAATTCATCCCTTGCTATCCATGAAATGTGATTGTAATCGAAAAAGCCGTATGCGCTATCTCCTTTGGCCTTTGGCTTAATAGATTTAAACATAACAAAAACTCTATTACCAACGACTAGGGGCGGAAGTATATATTTATTAAATTTAATAAATTTTGCAATCTGAGCTTTTCTATCGACTGCACCACATCTGCAAATAATTTTTAAAACTGAATTTATGCTCTTTTTATCGATTGTCTTAGTGCCATTTGAAAAATAGACCGATGTTGCCATGCCGTATCCGTCAATATATGTAGGCAAAATTGCACATATATCTTTATTAAAATAATTTATCATAATCTAGCCTCCTTATAAAAATAACGACTGTTGCGGTATATTTATTGTATCAAAATTCGGCCAAACAAACAAGCGTTTTTATTAAAATAAAACAGAACAAATGTACTTAGTATTAAACTTCATAAATATAGCAGTTTTTTTAATTTATTATCTTATTTTAGCTGGACTTTTGCAAAAGTCTGGATTTTTCTTTTTTGGCTTCTATTTATATCATATAGACACTCGAGAATTTAAAGGGCGCGCCAAGAAAGGAAAGAAATGTACGAGGAGATTAATTCTTTAGTAGAAAGTGCAAAGAGAGGAAATGGCGATGATTTAAAAAAACTTAGTATGATATTTGAAAATCTAATTTGGTCAGTAATTTCAAAATATAGATCTCTAGATAGTTTGGAGCATCTATATATGGATGCCGTGACAATTTTATATTTTGCAACTCTAAAACATGATATAGAAAAGTCAAATTTTCCACATTATTTTAAAAATATGTTGAGATTCTATTTTCTAGATCGTTCAAAAAGGAGAGAATATCCAATAGATTTTAAAGATTATCATGAAAATTTTGTAGATGAACTGGAAGTAGATTCAAAAATATTGCTAGAAGAAGAATATGCACAACTTAACGAGGCGGTTGCAAAACTTCCCGATAGACAAAGAGAGATTGTAAATTTACTGTTTTTTAAAAATTACTCATTAAAAGAAACTGCTAAACTTTTGAATCTAAGTTATCAAACTATTGCAAATACGAGAAATTTGGCTTTGAAAAATATAAAAGCACAATTAAAAAAGGGGGATGAATATGATTATTGACAAAAGACCTATACGCTATAATTTTAGTAAATATCGTGAAAAAATAAAGTATATTGTAATTCACGATACGGCAAATAAGAATAAAGGTGCAAATGCATTGGCTCATTATAATTATTTTAATGGTGGCAATAGATCGGCTTCGGCACATTATTTTGTAGACGATAAAAATATTATTGAAACTGTAGAAATTGCTCTTTCGGCATGGCATTGTGGTGACGGTAGGGGCAGATTTGGTATTACAAATTCAAATTCTATTGGAATAGAAATTTGTGTAAATGAAGATTCTGATTTTGAAATGGCTTTGGCTCAAACTAGGGAGCTTATTAGATTTTTACTCCATGCATATAATCTTCCAAAATCTAGAGTAGTCAGGCATTTTGATGCTTCGAGAAAAATTTGTCCAAAGAGTTTGTCAGATAATAATTGGGAACTGTGGCATAAATTTTTTAAATCGATATAAAAATTGGTAAAATGTTCGTTCTCAATCTATATATAATTAGGAGGTGAGATAATGGCAAGTTTAAAACATCTAAAATCTACGATGAGAATCCTCTTTGACGGAGGAGAAGTTGATGGCAGAGCTAAGACTATCACAGTATCTTATGCAAATGTCAGGGAAGATGCTAGCGCTGAAAATCTTTTAATTGCAAAGAATGCAATTACTGATTTGGCTAAAGACCCTGTAAAATTTGCAAAACTCGTGGTAGAAAATGAAATTGCTTCTGTGTAAGTTTTTTAAAAAAAGATAGGAGGTGAATTATGAACAGAAAACTGACAATGGTCTTTTTAGATTCTTTGGAAGACAATTATAGAATGGAACTTAAAAATCCAAAAGCTGATCTAAATCGAGTAGATCTTAGGACGGCGATGGATCAAATTATCGAATCTAATGTCTTTCACAATAAGGGCAATGCCCTTACCGAAGTTGTAAAAGCGTATATTACTGAAACTACTATCCATGAGATTATCTAAACTTGGGGCGCTAAATGCGCCCTAAATTTATAGGAGGTGAAAAAATGGAAGAGATTATTAATGCTATATCGACACTTGGATTTCCAATAGCTCTATCTATGTATCTACTCGTGCGAATTGAAGCAAAACTTTCTAATCTCACCGATTCCATTCATGAGCTATCTAAGGCAATTACTGAGATGAAAAGAGCATGAAAATAGACCCTATTTCCTAAAAAATGGAACTAGGGTCTTTTTTTGTCTATACTATTTATTTAGTAGCAATTCTTCTGCGGCAATTCCTGGATGAGTCATTTCTTTTGGATCTAATACGCGGTTTAGATTTTCTTCTGTCATCAATTTATCTCTCAAAATTAACTCTCTTAAAGGCTTGCCAGTTCTTAGAGCTTCTTTTGCAATTCTTGCAGATTCTACATATCCGATATGTGGAACTAATGCAGTAACTATGCCTACGCTATGTTCAATATCGGCTTTTAATTTCTCTTCGTTTGCAGTAATTCCGTCTATGCAATTTATGCGCAAAGTATTTGCAGCATGAGTTAAAAATTCGATAGACTGATATAGTGAATATAATGCCACTGGTTCAAAAGCATTAAGTTCCATCTGTCCGCCTTCGGCACACATTGTTATTGTGACGTCATTTCCAATAACTCTAAATGCACTTTGGCTAACTACTTCTGGTATTATTGGATTAACTTTACCAGGCATGATTGAAGATCCATTTGCTCTCGGTGGAAGATTGATATCTCCTACCATAGTTTTAGGTCCAGAGCCCATAAGTCTTAAGTCGTTTGACATCTTAGACATATTTATTGCCAAACATTTTAAAGCGCCTGAAACTTCTGCAAAGCAGTCTATATTTTGAGTGCCATCAACTAAGTCTTCAGCTTGTTTTAAATCAAAGCCTGTAACTTCCGAAATGTCAGGAACGATCGTATTGAAATAATTTTTGTCTACATTTATGCCAGTTCCAATTGCAGATGCGCCCATATTTACTACTTTTAGAGCTTCTGCTGCGTGTTTAATGCGCTTTATATCTCTTTTTATTGCGCTTTGGTATGCATTAAATTCTTGACCCAATGTTATGGGAACTGCGTCTTGCAGCTGAGTTCTACCCATTTTTAAAGTGTTTTCAAATTCCTTAGCCTTATTGCCCAAAGATTTAACTAATTCATCTAGCTCAGGATAAAGTTTTTCTAATAGATTTAATGCTCCAATCTTTCCTGAGGTTGGGAAAGCATCGTTTGTGGACTGACCCATATTGACATGGTCATTTGGATGAACATGCTCATAAGTTCCAAGTCCGCCGCCTAAAATTTCATTTGCGATATTTGCAATTACTTCGTTGGCGTTCATATTTGAGATGGTTCCCGCTCCACCTTGAATTGGATCTGCTATGAATTGATCTAAAAATTCACCGTCTAAAATTCTATCACATGCTTTTATGATTGCATTGGCCTTATCATCAGCCAATACTCCAGCTTTGTTATTGCTCATTGCACAGCCTTTTTTGACCATCGCTAAGCCTCTAATCATTTCTGGATGAGTTGGATTTCCAGTAATGAAAAAGTTTTCTTTGCCTCTTAAACTCTGCACTCCGTAATATGCATCTTTTGGCACCTTCTTTTCACCAATACTATCGGATTCGAGTCTGAAATCTGTCATCTATATACCTCCTATATTAATTCTCACCTTCATTATAACATAAGAAAAAATAAATGAAAGTCATTTTTAATAAACGTTTACATTATTAAATTGTAATAATCATAAGATAATTAATGAAAATTGCTTTTATTTATGTTATTATAATTAGTAGTAGTATTAATCTAATGTAAAGCCAATATATATGTCCTTATAATTAGAATATATTTTTTAAAAACTGTAAATGAAAATTAATTTTATAAAAATAATATATATTTGATATAATAAAGTTAATAATGGGTATAGCTAAATTGATAATAGTTTAATATGTAAAAGGTGGGAAAAAGAATGGAAAGTAAAGAATTTCTAGCGAAATCATGGGACGTTTTAAGCAGTTTAGTAGTAGGTAGAGAAGTAATTCTAAACGAATTTAATTCTCGCAGAAAAGTTACAGAATCTGAACTAAGAGTTATGCTTCAACTCCAAATGCATGGCACAATGATCGTGAGCGATTTGGCATATGCACTAAATATGGACAAAGGCAATATGAGTAAACTCGTAAGTACATTAGAAAACGAAAAGTATATTAAGAAAAGAAAATCAAAAAGAGACGGCAGATATTATCATGTTAGTCTAGATGCAAAAGGCAGACGCTTTATTAAAAACTTTATCGAACAGTCGAGCGTTATAATGGACGAATTTTTACAAAGATATGATGACGAAACTTTAGAAAAAATGTTTGAGGGTATGGACATTTTTAGAGGAATTATAAAAGATTTTAGAGACGATTTAGAAGAAGAAAAAGAAAGACAAAAATTAGAAGAAAAAAGAGCTAAAAGAAGACTTATCTAATAGTTTAGAATATAAATATTTTAATGAAAATTTTTAATTAGATACGGTCTTAAATATAATTTAGTATAATTTTAAAAATATTTGGAAAACTTTTTAAAGGACTTAAAAATCAAAATGGTCAGGACTTGTCCTGACCATAATTTTCGATATTTAGTTTTTTAAAAACTCTATGATATCATCTGATTCGTAAATGGCTTTATTGCCTGTATATAGCATTGGAACTTGTGCTTTTCCACCTAATTTAACAAGTTCTTCTTCAACTTTTGGATCAGTAATATCTTCTAATTTTAGCTCAATTCCTTTTTCTGCCATAAAATCTCTAACTTTTTTGCAATAAGGACATTGTGGTAAATAAAACAATCTGTAATCTTTCAAAATTATCACCTCACTTTTTTAATACCCTTAAAAAATTTTTTTACACCCTAAGGGGGAATATTATGGACAAAGAAAAAATTATAAATAAAATGAAAGACATTTCAAATCAAACTACAAAAGCTGGCAATGAATTAGAAGATTCATTAAAGTACCTAAGAGATAATTTAAAACTGAAGCTCAATTTATGGAATAAAGAAATTGAATTAAAAAAGAGTTTCGAATATTTGGGTAAATTATATTATAAATCTAATATGGAAGACGGATTAGATCTTAAAGATGAATCTAAAGCAGTGATTGAAAAAATTGATCAATTAATTTTAGATATAGAAATTTTAAAAGGCGAAAAAGAGATTGAAACAATCAAATTAGAAGATAAAATTTTTGAATTGCCCACAGAAGATAAAATGGTGATATGCAAAAACTGTGGCGAAAAAAATAGCGAAATGGTTATGTATTGTAAAAATTGCAATGAAGAACTCTAAATTATAGTCGGCAAAAGCCGGCTTTTTTTATCTGAAAATATGCTGATATACTTTTCAATTATTTAAAATATAGTTTATTGAATTTAAAATAAGCTCATGGATCAAATTATCCATGAGCTTAATATTGAAAATTTAATCTTTATTTAAAAATCTATGCATTCGCCTTCATATGCTTTTTCATAAATCTTTAGCAAATCTTCAGGTGAAGTTTCGCGAGGATTTGTGAGCGTGCAAGCATCTTTAAAAGCTCTTTCGCTCATTAGATTTTTAGCTTCGTCAAAAGCTTTTCTTTCGATGACAGTATTTTTTCCGTCTTTGAAATTATTTGTAATTCCAACTCTAGTATTTAATTCTCTAACTGCTTGTGCAATATTGTCAATGCCTAATTCGCCTTCTAATTTTGCATATTTTTGAGTAGCTTTTCTATTGTAATCAATTACATAAGGAAGCATTATTGCATTGGCTTCTCCGTGAGTTATGTGGAATACTCCGCCAATTTTATGCGCCAATGAATGCACAATTCCAAGTGATGCATTATTAAATGCCATTGCCGCCATGCAAGATGCGTCGTGCATTTTTGCTCTAGCTTCTAGATCGTCACCATTTTTGTAGGCTCTTTCTAGATATTCAAATACTAATTTTATTGCCGCAAGTGCCATGCAATCAGTGTAGTCGTCAGCTGAGGTGGAAACGTAAGCTTCGATAGCATGTGTCAAAACGTCCATACCTGTTGCCGCAGTAACTTTTGGTGGCATTTTTGCTGGCAAGTCCACATCTAATATAGCTATATCTGGAACAATATCTGGAGATACTAGTGGATATTTAACTTGCGCTTCATAGTCAGTAATAACTGAAAATGCAGTAATTTCACTGCCAGTTCCACTTGTGGAAGGTATACAGATAAGTTTTGCCTTATTTCTAAGTGGTGGGAAATTAAAGTTTACAAGTTCCATAAAGTCATAATCAGGATGTTCATAATATACCCACATAATTTTGGCAGCATCCATTGCTGAACCGCCACCTAGAGCCACAATCCAATCAGGCTCAAAATTTCTCATAGCCTCTCCGCCAGCTTTACAAGTCTCAATTGATGGATCTGGCTCAACTCCGTCAAAAACTTCAACTTCGATGCCACCTTCATTAAGTAGCTTAGTCACTTTATCTACGAAGCCATATTTTATCATCGAACCTTTTCCAGTTACTATCATAGCTTTTTTGCCACCGATAGTCTTTAAAACATCTAATGAATTGTCTCCGTGATAAGTTGCTCTTGGTACTAAAAATACATTTGCCATTATAATCCCCCTTTAAATAATTGGCGTTAAAATATTATCAAATTCAGTTAATATTTTATCATAGTCAAAATAATTTGCAAGGATGAATTTTTATAATCCCTAATTATCTACTATTAGTAATTAAAAATCTGCTCATACTGGTTAAAAATCTTTAGATAGTGTAAAATTAAACCGAGGTGATTAGAATGAACGAAATGATAAAGACACAATTAAATCATAGGACTATTAGAGAATTTAAAGCTTGCAAAGTTAATCAAACAGATTTAGAAAATATTTTAAATGTTATAAACCGAACGGCAAACTCTATGGGCATGCAATCTTTTAGCGTAATTAGAGTTACTGACAGAGATTTGAGAAAGAGATTATCAAAAGTTACTAATCAGGAATATATTATAAGAGTGCCGGAACTTTTAATTTTTATAGTAGATCTATATAGAAATAACGAGATTGCAAAAGAGATGGGAGTTGAAAAATCTTTTGGCAGCGATATGGACAGATTTTTTCAAGGCTTTTCAGATGCGATTTTGGCTGCGCAAAATGCAATTAATGCAATTGAAGCTATGGACATGGGGGCTGTGTTTTTTGGCAGCATTTTAAACGATCCATTTAAAGTTGTAGAAATATTAAAACTTCCAAAACTAACTTTTCCTGCGCTTGGCTTGGGCTTTGGTGTTCCCAATCAAGAGCCACAATTGAAGCCTAGAATGGATTTGAAATTGAAAGTTTTTGAAAATGAATATAAAACATTCGATAATTATTTAGAAGAGATTGAAGAATATGATAAAGAGATGAAAAAATATTACGATCTTAGAAATACTAAAAAGCCATTAGATGCTTTTTCAGAGCAAATCGCAGATAGATTTTCGAAAAGAGACGATTTGCGAGCCAATATTTTAGACTATATCAAAGAACAAGGTTTTCAATTTAAATAAGTATTTGCAAACGCTTTATGTTATAATAGATTAAAGAGGTGATGTGAAAATTATGCCTGAACTGAAAAAGATTGATGCTAAGGATTTGCCCGATGAGATCTATTTTGAAACTTCTAGTCGTGAAGCTTATCACATTAGAATTAATTCATCTTCTAGAACGCTAAATACGCGTTTAGAAAAGAAAGAGAATTTAGTTGTAAGACTTAGACTCGACAGACTTAACTTTGAACCGTTTAAAGAATTTTCAAAAGCTTATGCATTTAAAGAAGGGGACAAAAATTTGGCCTATTTGCAATACGGTTTTGATAAACGCTGCGAACGCTATGAAATATATAATATCTTTGTAGAAAAAGATTTTAGACGAAAAGGCTTAGGCCGCATTTTGATGGAAAAAGTTTTAGAAGATATCGATAAAAATATCTATATTGTGGCCAGAGTTAGAAGTGACAATGTAGATGCCGTCGATTTTTTTGAAAGCTTTGGCTTTGAAATTATTGGCCACGATCTATATGCATATTCTAATGACGGCTTGGAAAAACAGAGTATAGAATTAATTTTGGGCAAATTTAAATCTTAGGGGGGATATAATGGATAAGATTTTAGGAGCGATAATTTCTCCGCATCCGCCGATAATTGTAGAAGAAATTGGAGGATTTGAGCGCCTAAAAGCAAAAAAAACTATAGAATCGATGGAAGAAATTTCAAATATTGTAGCCAAACTTGAGCCTGAAACTATTGTTATAATTTCGCCACATGGCAATGCATTTAGAGATGCTATGAATATAAATGGAAGCAAAGTTCTAAAGGGCAATTTCAATCAATTTGGAAATTTTTCATTAAATTTCAGTTTTGAAAATGATTTTGATTTGGCTAAAGAGATCTATAAAATTTCAAACGAAGAAGAAAAAATTTCAATTCTTATGGACGAAGAAATTAAATCGCTCTACGATTTAGATAGTAATTTAGACCATGGCGCTTTGGTGCCTCTCTATTTTATCGACAAGGCATATAAAAACTTTAAAATCGTATCTATAACTTATGGTCTATTAGATCCAAAAAAGCTATATAATTTTGGAAAAGCAATTAAAAAAGCAGCAATCAATTTGAACAGAAAGACAATTTTAATCGCATCTGGAGATCTTTCGCACAAATTGAAAAAAGATGGACCATATGGATTTGATAAAATGGGGCCAATATTTGACGAAGAGATTGAAAAAATGGTCGCTGAAGAGAGATTCGAAGATATTGTAAACTTTGACGAAGAGATTTCTGTACCTGCGGCAGAATGTGGACTTAGAAGTTTTCAGACGATGGCAGGCTTTTTAGATAATTTAAAAACTAAAACTAAAGTCTATTCAAACGAAGGGCCATATGGGATTGGCTATATGGTAGCATTTATTGAAAATATCTTGGAAGATGAATATATAAATTTAGCTCGCAAGGCGATTGAAGAATTTGTGCTAAAAGATTCTATCTACGAATACAAGGGACAGAATTCTGAACTATTAAATAATAGGGCAGGCGCCTTTGTAAGTCTTCATAAATTTAGAGAATTGAGAGGCTGCATCGGAACATTTTTGCCGACTAAAGAAAATTTGGCAAAGGAGATTGTTTCGAATGCAATTTCTGCTGCAACTAAAGACCCAAGATTTATGCCTTTAAATAAATCAGAACTAAATGATATTGAAATTTCTGTAGATATATTATCAAAACCTGAAAAGATAAAATCTCTTGATGAACTAGATGTAAAAAAATATGGCATTATAGTATCAAAAGGTTGGCGAAGGGGATTATTATTGCCAAATTTAGATGGAGTAGATACAGTTGAAAAGCAAATTGCCATTTGCAAACAAAAGGCCGGCATATCCCAATTTGAAGATGTCGAAATAGAAAAGTTTAAGGTCAGGCGCCATGAAAAAACTGACTGAAGCGAAATACTATAAAAAACTCGACAATAATAATATTAGATGCACATTATGCCCACATTTTTGTCCAATTCCCGAGGATATGATTGGGGCTTGTGGCATCAGAAAAAATATTGATGGAACTCTTTTTGCATTAGATGACGGATATATAAGCTCTTGTGGTTACGATCCGATTGAAAAAAAGCCGCTTATGAATTACAAAAGAGCTTCCAATATATTTTCGATAGGAGGTTTTGGCTGCAATCTCAGATGTGATTTTTGTCAAAACTTTGAAATTCTTTATAATAAATCTTTAAGAAATTACGTAGAAGATGAATTTTTGCTCGAAATGGCAAAAAAGCATAATTCTATCGGAATTGCTTATACTTACAATGAACCGTTTATCAATTATGAAATGCTTTTAAGACTTGCCAAAAAAATCAAAGCTCAAAATCAGGACAATATAATTGTGACAAACGGATTTATAAACGAAAAACCGCTCAAAGAAATATTGCCGTATATTGATGCGATGAATATTGATTTAAAAATGAATGATCAAGAAAAATATCGCGAAATCTGCGGTGCAGATTTAATGCCTGTGAAGAGAACTATAAAGCTTGCTCATGAGAAAACTCATGTAGAAATTACAATTTTGCTAATCGATTCTTTAAATACAGATGACAAAAAGTTAAATGAAACAGCAAATTGGATAGCTTGTATAGATAAGAAAATTCCTGTGCATTTATCTCGATATTTTCCAAACTTTATGCGTAATGACCCTCCAACTAGCATTGAGACAATAAAGAGGGCATATAAGATATTTAAAAAATATTTAGATTACGTATATCTTGGAAATGTATAATCTTATAAAGAGAGGTAATATTATGAAAAAAAGATTAGTCCTATTAATCGCAATTTTGCTTATGCTCTCAGCTTGCTCTAAAAAAGAAGCTCCCAAACCAGCTTCTGAAAACGCAAGTCCCATCGCCGATGAGCTAAAAGATTCTGTTAATAAAAGAGAAGAAAAGAAAGAAAAAGAAAAACCAGCAAGAGGGAAAAAAGACGACAGAGAAAAAGAAGAAGAAAAACCCAAAAAAGACGAAGAATTTATTTTTGAAAATTCTAAAATGGCAATAGTTACAACTGAAGATGAAATTTTAATGCTAAGTAGTAATTTTGACGAATATAGAAAAATAAAAGGCATACCTTTAGAAGAAATTAATTTTTATAATACGACAGAAGCCGCAATAGATGATGATAATAATCTACTATTTATGACATATGGTATGCCCCAAGCTGAAGAAGTTTTCGAAGATCCGATCTGTTCTTTGGCAGTTGGAGATTTGAATACTCAAGGCGATATAAATATGCAAAAAATTATCTCGAATGTAAATTGCATATTCGATATATATAGGGGCAAAATTTTTTATAGTGGCAAAAAAGGTGGCCTATTGGAATATGATATTGAGAAAAAAGAGTATAAGATTATAGAAAAAGAGCCGTGTTTTCAAACTGTATTTAAAGAAGATATTGTGTATTATGTCTTAGATTTTGGTCAAGGCGAAAAAACTGGTCTATACGCATATGATCTAAAAAATGGCGAAAAAGAGAAGCTAAGTTTAGATGGAGAATTTGTAACTGCTCTGTATGACGAATATTCTGATGATAAAATAGTCGTTTATAGTGAAGACTCTTACGATATTATTATAAGAGATAGAATTTCAGGCGAAGAACTCTTGAGATGTCCTCAAAATCACTTTATATCGTTTTCGCCAGATATTGGTGGATACTTTGCAAGAATTAGAGAAGATCAAGATAAGGGCAATATTTTGCAGACTCTAATTCACGATATTACTATGGGTGATTTAGACCATATCAAAGATATGAAAGAACCAAAGGCCGAAGATTTTGCAACCGACGAAGAGTTTTATAAGGCAAATGACGAATATATAAGAAATGAAAATATAATTTTTGCAAAAGAAAGATATGATGAGTATCTGGAAGAAGAATTAGAAAGCACTCCTTATTTTGAAACAGATCTATATTATTTAGCTCCCGATGGAGAAGAAAGTCTAGTAGAAAAGAATGTGGAGCTTCAAAGAGTTGCAGTCTTTGGAAATGGAATGATTGGCATAAATCGCGGTTGCGAAAAACAGCTCAGAGAAAGCGATGTCTATTCTCTAGACAGTATTATCTACGGACTTTTAGATTATGAAGTTAAGCCCGAAGCGCTTACAATTATAGATAAAGGAAAAGTTCTTGGCGAAATGGACATTGAACTTCCTTGCAACAAAGGAGATTATGACGAATTTAATGAGCTTTACTATGTGCATATTTCTGACACATACAATATGAAAATCGATATTTATGATAAGAATTTTAAAAAGCTCACAAATGAAAATATGCATGTTCAAGAAGTTAGAACTAGATTCAATGGCGATATTGTTTTGACTGAATACGATCAGGAGGAAGAAGTATCTAGAGCTTATATCTTAAATAAGAATAAACTTGAAAAGCTGTTTGAGATAGATACATCAATATTTTATGATCTATTTACTGAAAGGGAAGATTTGATCAGATTTACATCAATTTATGAATTTGAGCAAAACGAAATCATAGAATACGATATGAAATCGAAAAACATATCTAGACAAGATGGAATGATAAAAAGAGATCTTGGAGAAAATAATTACTATGAGCTATTAAATTATCTAGAAGAAGAAAATATAAACGGAGTTCCTTATCTTGATATTATTTTAAAAGATAAAAATGGAGAGCATAGTTTTATTGCAACGCAAGCATATTTATATGATGGTAATATAAAGAGTATGGAATTTGATTATGCCAAACCATGTCTTTATTCAGGAGTTTCTATGGGACGATAGAAATTATCATTTGCAAATTAGTCAGACTGTGATATAATAAATTTGATATCTTCAGGGCGAGGTGTAATTCCTCACCGGCGGTGATAGTCCGCGAGTTCTAGCGAACCGAATTGGTGAAATTCCAATACCGACAGTTAAAGTCTGGATGAGAGAAGTATTCATTATGAAACGAAAGCCCCGAAGTAAAATCGGGGCTAATTTTATGCCCCAAATTTTGGGAGGAGATATACTTGAAAACAAAAGACATCACAGGAACGAATCAAAACACAAGAAATCTTATTAGGACGGCTCTATTAGGAGCAATTGCATTTATGTTAATGTTCATCGATATGCCGCTAAGCTTTATTGCACCATCATTTATGAAACTCGATCTATCAGATGTGCCAGCACTTATTGGAGGCTTTGCAATGGGGCCAGTATATGGGGCGGGAATACAATTAGTAAAAAATCTACTAAATGTAACTAAGACTTCCACAATGGGAGTAGGCGAACTTTCAAACTTTATAGTAGGTTCAACTTTTGTAATTACAGCATCTATTATCTATAAGAGAAGGCATAATTTAAAAGGCGCAATGATTGGACTATTTTTTGGAGTTTTGGCAATGTCGACACTTGCTTGCCTTAGCAATTATTTTGTAATCTTTCCGCTATATGGAAAAATTGCGATTCCAATGGAAACCATAATAAATATGGGCAGGGCAATAAATCCTCAAATAGATGGCTTAAAAGCGATGATACTCTTTTCAGTATTGCCATTTAATTTGATAAAAGGTTCTGTAAACGCCATTGCTACATTATTATTATATAAAAAAATATCGCCGATATTAAAAAATTAGACTTTAAAATCTCAGAATATACTCTGAGATTTTTTTTGCCAAAATTCAATTGCTAATATAATATGATATAATAATAAAACGAGGTGAGCTTATGGATTATAGACAGATTGCAATAAAGAGAAATGAAATATTTGAAGAAAAATTGAAGATGAAAAATTTTGGTAGATTAAAGCTTTCTGGAACAATTTACGAGGCATTTAGTAGATATTTAAAAGATTCTAAAAGCTATTTACAATTTTTTTGCGCTAACGGGTATTATCTAAAATATGCCGAACATTTTGGCGCAGAAAATATTTTTGGCATAGATCCTTCAAATATAGCAATAGATATTTCAAGAGAGCAATTTAAAAATTC
Source organism: Tissierellia bacterium (assembly GCA_030537765.1). Taxonomy (GTDB): domain Bacteria; phylum Bacillota; class Clostridia; order Tissierellales; family Peptoniphilaceae; genus JAUNVH01. Next base: position 59,296 of record JAUNVH010000004.1, read on the forward strand.
CAATTGCAAAAATATGTTCATCTCAAGTGGCTCAGAAATCTTAATTTCATTTGACGATGAATCGATAGATGCAATTATTTTAACAGATATTCCGAAAGAGATAATCTATTATGACGGACAATATATATTCGACTCACTTTATAGAATTTTAAAAACAAATGGCAAAATATTTGCAATAAAAGACGAGGCAAATGCCATCACATTAGAAAGTTTTATAGAAATTAAAAAAATGAAGATAATCTATAATAAAAAACTTGATGAAATTAATTCAAAAGAATTGATAATTATGGAGAAATGAAATGCTAACTAGAGAATTTTTATATCAAAATGAATTATTTGACAATATATTAGACCATTGCAATTCTGGCTTAAATGTAGTTGACGAAGAGGGAAAAATTGTCTATGTCAATAAAATTTCAGCAGAATATGCAAATTCTACTGTCGAAGAGATGATTGGTAAAAAAATTGATAAATTTTATCCCAATGCGATGCTATTAAATGTTTTAAAAAATGAAAAAATAGTATTAGATAAAAAGATTCACTATGTGGGCGACAAACGCTATGTCGTAAGCTCTTATCCAATTTATGTAAATGGAGAATTCTGTGGTGCATTTTCAGTTTTTAGAGACATCAGAGAAATTGACGATTTGAATAGAAAAATTCAGTCGCTCGAATTGCATCTAAGTCTAAGTGAAAGAGATTACAATATCTCACAAGTAATTGGCAGCGAAGGCTCGATGAAAGATATAATTATAAAAGCAAAAAGATCTATCGGCTCAATAGGAGGGCCTAGACATTCGATCATCTTTGGCGAATCGGGAACTGGCAAGACAATGCTTGCAAATCTAATGTATTCATATGCAAAAGAGATTGGAGTATTGGCATCAGATGCTCCGTTTATTGAAGTAAACTGTGCTCAGTATACTAATCCCGACATAGCCGCTTTAGAAATTTTTGGCTCAGAAGAGGGAGCATATACTGGCGCAAAACAGAGAAAAGGGCTTTTAGAAAGAGCCAATGGTGGAATACTATTTTTAGACGAAGCGCATGCATTGGAACATTATCAAATGCTATTATTAAAAGCTGTGGAAAGCGGGAGCTTTAGAAGATTGGGAGGCAACAGAGATATATCTGTCGATGTAATCATAATTGCAGCATCTACTAAGAATCTAAAAGAAGAATTGCTTCCAGAGCTCTATCAACGGCTTGCACAGTATGAGCTGCATCTACCAACTTTCAAAGAGCGAAGTTATTTAGAAAAAGAAGAGCTTTTAAATCATTTCGTAAGCCAGTATGAAGAGGCGGTAAAAGAGCTACACAATATAAATTATAAAGTAGAATTTTCAGATGCGGCAAAAAAACTTTTATTTCGCGGAGAATATCCCAGAAATATTAGACAGTTTAAAGATTTTATAAATTATTCAATAGACTCAGCAGCGCCTTTAATATCAGATCTCAAAGGTGAAAATTCTATTTCCACATTAGTTAAAGTAGAAAATTTGCCATTTGAAATATTGCCCATGGATTTAAAATATAGAGAGAATGAAAATATAAATGAAACGGTCGAAGATATAATAGATCGATTAGAAGAAGAAGGGCTAGGCGCCAGAAGAATTTCTAACAGTCTAAAGAAAATGGGCTACAATATAGAATATTACCAAGTTGCATACTATCAACGCAAAAAGAAACGAAGAGATTCTAACAATTGATTAGTTAAAATATAAATTAATGGAACAAATTCGAACCTTGCGGTTTACTTTCATTCCAAATTCTGATAAGATATGATATGAAACCGTTTACGTGTTATTTAATCGAACCATGGTGCGAATACGTTCCATTTTTGTTTTTTGTGCTATTTTGCTAGTCTATAATTGAACCTTTATTTTGGCATGAGATTTGCATATATAAATATAGGGATAGTTAGGAGGATACTATGTATAAGAGATTGCGGATACGGACTTCAGTAGATCGCCCTCATATTGCTTTTGATTGTTTATCAGTTTTTAAAAAAGTAGATCTGGGAATCACTTGGATGGAAACTTATACTAAAGAACTTTTCATCAAGGTGGAATCTCCTTCTGACGAATTGTGGGCACAGATTAAATCTGATTTGCTAAAAATCCCTGATGTGGAGCTAGTCGATGAAGTTGAACTGATTGCATTTGAACTTAGAAATCTGGAGTTTAAAGAACTTTTAAACACTTTAGAAAAGACTGTGTTTTTGGTAGACTTTGACGGAGAAATCAAGTATACAAATGCTAAAAAGATGCTTTCGAAAAATGGCGAGGAAATAACGGGTAATATTTTTGACTATATCGATGATGAAGATTTGAAAAATCATATCAATATGCAAGATTATAAAAAATTTATTACCGAGATTGTTATTGATGAAAAGCTCTATCTTTTGAATGTTTATAACTTTGTCGGAAAAGGTTCGCATGTATATGGCTATATTATTACTCTCGATAATATTAGCGAAGTTAAGAAAATTTCTGATCAGAGAAGATATGCATCAAATATTACATTTAGAGATTTAATCTATCAGTCTAAATCTATGACTGAGACTGTAAATAAAGGGATTGTATATTCTCAATCTGATTCGGCAATTCTTATCAGAGGCGAATCTGGCACTGGGAAAGAAATGTTTACCAGATCTATTCACAATCTAAGCAGTAGAAGGGAGTCGCCATTTATTGCTCTAAACTGCGCCTCACTTCCTGAACAGCTCTTAGAATCGGAGCTATTTGGTTATGTTGAGGGAGCGTTTACAGGGGCGATTAAAGGCGGCAAAGAAGGTATATTCGAAATTGCCAATGGTGGCACAATATTTCTAGATGAAATTGCAGATATGCCAATCCATCTTCAATCTAAACTTTTGAGAGTTTTACAAGAAAAGAAAGTTAGGCGCATAGGTGGAGCAACAGAAAATGCAGTCGACTTTAGAATTATTTCAGCCACTAACAGAAATCTCGAAGAACTCGTGGCAGAGAAAAAATTTAGACTCGATTTATTATATAGAATTAATACTTTGAGTTTAGAGATTCCTCCGCTAAGAGTAAGAAAAGACGATGTCGGCATATTAGTGAACCATTTTCTCGACATTCTAAATCGTAGATATAGAAAGAATATAAATTCTGTATCGCCCGAAGCGATGACAGCTTTAAAAAATTACGATTGGCCGGGCAATGTTCGCGAATTGCAAAATGTCATCGAGAGAGCGGTGGCACTTACTGACGGCGGAAGAATTGAAGCAGATTTCATAATATTTGACAAGCCCGATGGACAAAAATTTTCTTTGGAAGATGGCACATTCGATGATAAAGTTACAATTTATGAAACCTCACTCATCGAAGAAGCGCTTTCAAAAGCTGACAGTATAAGGTCGGCAGCAAGAGATCTTGGCATAACGCATACCAAACTTCTAAACCGTATGAAAAAATATGGTATTGAAAAAAACTGATTATTTTCTAAAATTTGAAAGGAGTATCAAATGGACAAATTAAACAGACCAAAACCTAGTTTTAAGGCGCTAATTCCGTTTATCGTATTTGTAGCTTTTTATCTGCTCTCAGGTATTATTTTGGACGCAATGGGCGTGGAAATGGCATTTTATCAAATTCCTGCCCCGATAGCAGTTTCAATCGGTATTATTGTAGCTTTTATACTTTTCGAAGGAACTATTGATGAGAAGTTTAACGAATTTGTAAAAGGATGTGGAGACGAAAACATTATTATAATGTGCTTAATCTACATACTTGCAGGTGCTTTCTCAACTGTTGCTAAGGCATCAGGCGGAGTAGATTCAGTTGTAAACTTTGGTTTATCGCTAATTCCTGTTCAATTTATAACTGCTGGATTATTTTTAATAGCTGCATTTATATCTATTTCAACAGGTACATCAGTTGGTACTATCCTAGCAGTAGGACCTATTGCTATTGGAGTTGCTCAAAAAGGTAATCTACCTTTGGCATTAGTTATAGGAGCTTTAGTTGGTGGAGCAATGTTTGGTGACAATTTATCAATCATTTCAGATACTACAATTGCCGCAACTAGAACTCAAAATGTAGACATGAAAGACAAGTTCAGAATGAACTTAAAAATTGCGCTTCCAGCAGCAATTATCACATTTGTAATTTTGCTTATTGTTGGAAAACCAACAGGCGCTGTTGACCTTGAAGATTTGAGCTATAATTTCATTTTGATAGTTCCATATCTATTCGTTTTAATCGCAGCGTTGGCTGGTGTAAATGTATTTTTGGTATTGGTTAGTGGAATAATCTTATCTGGTCTTATTGGTCTGGCAACTGGCGCATTTGGCGGTTTAGAACTTGCTCAAAACATCTATGGCGGATTTGAAGGCATGTTTGAAATCTTCCTATTATCATTACTAACTGGAGGTCTGGCCTATATGGTTAGGCAAGAAGGCGGTATTGAATGGGCAATTCAAAAGATTAAAGGCATGGCAAAAGATGAGAAATCGGCTGAACTTTCAGTTTCTCTACTAACATTAATTACAGACGCAGCAGTTGCAAACAATACAGTTGCAATAATCATTATTGGACCAGTTGTTAAAGAAATTTCTAACGATTATCATGTTGACCCGAGAAGAACTGCTTCACTTATTGATACTTTCTCATGCGTAATGCAAGGATTTATCCCATATGGAGCACAAATTCTAATCGCGGCATCACTTACGGAAGGTTTAGTTTCACCATTTGAAATTATTCCTTATCTATGGTATCAATTCATCTTGGCAATAGTTGCTATTATCTCAATCTATGTGAGATTTACTTCGGCTAAATTCCCATGGAATTACGAATACGATCTACCACAAGATAAAGTTGATGCAATGAGCCCAGAAGAATTACAAGCACATTTAGCAAAATAAATTAAAATAAAAGAAAGAAGGAGAAAAAATGAATTCAAAAGAAGACATGAAGAAAATGCATTTCGAAACGAAGGCAGTTCACGCAGGTTATGAAGCTAATCAATATGGAGCATTAGCTACCCCAATTTATCAATCCTCGACATTTATATTTGATTCAGCAGAACAGGGCGGAAGAAGATTCGCTTTAGAAGAAGAAGGTTATATCTATTCACGTTTAGGCAATCCGACTAATACACAAGTTGAAAACAAATTAGCAATGCTAGAAAATGCCGAAGCTGCACTATCGACAGCTTCTGGTATGGGTGCTATAACTTCAGCTATTTGGCCATTCGTTAAAAACGGAGACCATATAGTTGCTGCCAAAACTCTTTATGGCTGTACTTTTGCATATCTAGAGCATGGAATTACAAAATTTGGCGTAGATGTTGACTTTGTTGATATTTCAGATCCTGAAAATGTTAAAGACGCATTAAAAGAAAATACTAAAATCGTGTATCTAGAAACTCCTGCAAATCCAAATATGGATATTGCTGATATTGAAGCTATTGCCAAATTGGCACATGAATTTAACAAAGATATTATAGTAATCGTTGACAACACATACTGCACACCATATATCCAAAGACCATTGGAAAAAGGAGCAGACTTAGTTGTTCACAGTGCTACAAAATATCTAAACGGCCACGGCGACGTTATTGCAGGCTTTGTAGTTGGAAGAAAAGAATTAGTAGACCAAGCTAGACTTGTGGGCGTAAAAGACATGACAGGTGCTGTACTTTCACCATTTGATGCATTCTTAATCAATAGAGGAATGAAGACTTTGGCTATCAGAATGGAAAAACATTGCGCAAATGCACAAAAAGTTGCTGAATTTTTGGAAAATCATCCAAAAGTAAAAACTGTTATGTATCCAGGACTAAAATCCTTCAAATATCACGATGTGGCTATGAAACAAATGGATCTTCCAGGCGCTATGATCGCTTTTGAAGTTGAAGGCGGAATTGAAGCTGGTAGAACTATTATGAATAGTGTTGAACTTTGCACATTGGCAGTATCACTAGGCGATGCCGAAACTTTGATACAACATCCTGCAACTATGACTCATTCACCATATACTCCTGAAGAAAGAGCAGCGGCGGGAATTTCTGAAGGACTTGTAAGACTTTCAGTCGGACTTGAAAATGCGGATGATATTATTGCAGATTTAAAACAAGCAATGGATAGAATTTAATGAAAAAAATTGCCGTAATGGGAGGTACCTTATTTGATACCGCATTAGGCGTTAATATTCTTAAGACGAGGGGCTACGCAACTATTGCGTTGCCCCTTTGTCAAAACCCGAAAGAGCAATCTCATATGCAGATGCTTAAAAAAGAAGAATTGACAAATCTTGCGATTGAAAAAATTAAACCTCATAGAGATGAAATATTTGGAGTTTTTGTCTATTGCAATTCCTTCAGCGCCGCCAGTGATATTGATAGAATTAGAAGAGAATTGAATATCAAAGTTGTAACTCCGCTAGATCAATATAAAAAGTATGCAAAAGCACATCAAAGACTTTTAATTTGGGCTGCAAACGCTCAGTCTGCGGCAAAGATTGAAAGTATTTTAGAAGAGAATAATCCCGGCATAGATATGATAAGCCTATCTTTTTTGCCGCTAGTTGAAGCGATTGAAGAAGATTTGGGATTTTCAAATATAGATAATAGACTAAAATTGAAAGCTTTGTTAAATGTATTTATGCAAATGGAAATTGCAGGCAAAAAAATTGATACACTTTTACTTGGCTGTACTCATTTTCCATATTTGATAGATGGCTTAAAAGAGATAAAGGGACTAAAGCTTTTAGATCCAGCTGAAGATATGATTAAAGAACTTTTAGAATAAAATCTATCTTAGGCTTTAATTATCTTTATAATATCAAGCTTTTAGTATATAATAATAATTACGAAGAAACATAATATTTAGGAGGTTTTTAATTAATGAAAATATTGGTAATTAACTGTGGGAGCTCATCTTTAAAATATCAGCTCATAGATATTGAAAAAGAAGATGTGCTATGCAAGGGTCTTGCTGAAAGAATTGGCATTGAAGGCTCGAGAGTTGTGCATGAGCCAACAGGCATGGAAAAAGTGACTATCGAAGAAGCAATGCCCGATCACAAAAAGGCTATTGAAATTGTATTAAATTCAGTGGCTCATCCGGAATACGGAGTAATAAAGTCTATGGATGAAATTGCCGCAGTAGGGCATAGAGTAGTGCATGGCGGAGAAGTGTTTAATGATTCAACTCTACTTACAGATGAAGTCATGGACAAGGCGAGAGAATGTATAGATCTTGCGCCACTTCACAATCCGGCAAATATCATGGGAATAGAAGCTTGTAAAGAGCTTATGCCCGATACTCCAATGGTTGGCGTTTTCGACACTGCATTTCACCAAACAATGCCAGCTGTTAACTATATCTATGCAATTCCTTATGAATATTATGAGAAATATGCAATCAGACGCTATGGCTTTCATGGCACGAGCCACAAATATGTAACCGAAAGAGCGGCCGACATCTTGGGCATTGATTTAGATAAAATTAATCTTATCACTTGCCATTTAGGAAACGGCTCTTCAATAACTTGTATAGAAGGTGGAAAATCAAGAAATACTACAATGGGCTTGACGCCGCTTGAAGGCTTAGTAATGGGCACAAGATGTGGAGATATTGACCCTGCTATTATTCCATTCATAGGCAGAAAAGAAAATTTAGACTATGATGGAGTAGATAATATGATGAACAAAGAATCTGGTGTTTACGGAGTTTCTGGCATCTCTTCTGACTTCAGAGATTTGGAAGATGCCGCAAAAGAAGGCAACGAAAGAGCAAAGCTTTCACTCGATATGTTCGAATCTAAAGTGAAAAAATATATCGGCGCATATATGACAGAGATTGACCATACAGATGCCATAGTATTTACGGCTGGAATCGGTGAAAATAGCATTTCTATGCGTGAATCGATTTGTAAATCGCTAGAACATATGGGCATAAAGATTGACCCAGAAAAAAACAATGTTCGCGGAAAAGAATGCATTGTAAGTGCAGACGATTCTCCAATTAAAATCTTAGTAATCCCAACGAACGAAGAGTTAATGATTGCAAAAGATACTATGAATTTAGTAAAATAAATTAATACATGCCGGTTATGAAAATGACCGGCTTTTTTTATGAGGTGATACTATTTTAAACCTAGATATGATAAGAAAAGCTCGCGAAACAATTTCGCCCATTGTGCAAAATACTCCAATATTTACATCGCAACGCATGGCGGAAAATCTCTTTATAAAAATGGAGAATCTTCAAAAGACAGGTTCTTTTAAAATTCGTGGAGCATATAATAAAATTGCCAATTTGACAAAAGATGAGGCAAAAAAAGGCGTAATAGCTTGTTCGGCCGGCAATCATGCACAAGGAGTGGCAATAAGTGCAACTGCGCAGGGCATAAAGTCATATATTACAATACCTTCAATTGCGCCATTGGCAAAGATTGACGCCACCAGACAATATGGAGGAGAAGTTATAATTGCCGAAGGACTTTATGATGATGCCTATGAACTGGCTTTAAAAATTCAAAAAGAAAAAGATTTGACATTTGTGCATCCGTTTAATGATGAATATGTAATGGCTGGCCAGGGCACAATAGGTCTAGAGATTTTGGAAGAACTGCCAGATGTAAAATATATAATTGTGCCAATAGGTGGCGGCGGTCTAATTTCAGGAATTGCAGTTGCAGTCAAAGAGCAAAATCCCAATTGTAAAATCATAGGAGTTCAAACTGAACTGATGCCTTCTATGAAAGTATCTGTTGAAAAAGGCGAACTCACAACGGTTGAAGGTGCAAATTCATTGGCTGATGGCATTTTAGTAAAGACGCCGGGCGACAAGACATTTGAAATTGTAAAAAAATATGTAGACGATATCGTAACAGTTTCAGAAGATGAAATTGCACTTGCGCTTTTGAGATTATTAGAAGAGGGAAAAGTTTCGGCAGAAGGAGCTGGAGCTGCTAGTATTGCTGCAGTTTTGGCAAAAAAATATGATTTCAAAAATGAGCCAGTCTGCGCAGTTTTAAGTGGCGGAAATATAAATATTATGACCGTCTCAAAAATTATAAAGCAAGGTTTATTTAAGACGGGTAGACTCACAGAAATTACGACAAAAATACCCGATAGACCGGGCGAGCTGATAAAATTATTAAATATATTAAAAGAAATTGGCTGCAATATTTTGAATATAGAGCAATATACTGAACATTCTATGGTAGATGTAAATTGTTATGTAGTCAGATTAGTAGTAGAAACATTTAATTGTGAACATCAAAATAGCCTATATAAAAGACTCGAAGATGAGGGCTATTCATATTTTGAAGAATTAAATTAAAGTATAAAAAGGGGAACGACCATGTTAAACATGGTCGTTTCACAATAGTTAGGTTATTATGCTGAAAAAACTATACTTCTTCTCCACATCTTCTCAAAAGATCTTCCCAACGTCTATCAACTTCAGCTTGGAATTCATCTAAATACTTTTTGTTTTCAGGTTTTAACAAATGTTTAAAGCGTCCTTGTGCTTTGATAAACTCTTCGATAGGAAGTTTCTTTCTTGGCTTGTAGCTGAGTTTCCACACGCCGTCTTCAACTTCATAAATAGGCCAGTAGCAAGTTTCAACCGCCATTTTACATATATGCATTAAATCTTCTGGCGCATATCTCCAACCTCTGGGGCATGGAGCTAAGATATTTAAAAATGCCGCGCCTTTTTTATGAATAGCTTTATATGATTTTTCATGTATGTCTTTGAAATTACCTAAGAGTGTAGTTTGGCCCACATACGGAATATTATGTGCCGCCATAACTTCTGATAAGTCTTTTCTAGTCTGTGGCTTACCTTCCGATTCACTACCAACTGGAGTTGTTGTAGTATCTGCATACATTGGAGTTGCAGAAGATCTTTGGATACCTGTGTTCATATAAGCTCCATTGTCATAGCAGACATAGACCATATCGTGGCCACGTTCCATAGCTCCTGAAAGTGATTGGAATCCTATATCATAAGTTCCACCATCTCCGCCAAAAGCTATAAATTTATAATTTTCGTCTATTTTGCCGCGTCTTTTTAATGCAACATAAGCTGCTTCTGAACCGCTGACAGTGGCCGCCGCATTTTCAAAAGCATTGTGGATAAATGAATCCATCCATGCTGTATAAGGATACATAAAAGTTGAAACTTCTAGGCATCCAGTTGCGCAACCAATAACTGCTTTATCGTCTTCATCTAATGCTCTTAAAACTGCTCTAACGGCAACGGGAGCTCCGCAGCCTGCACACATTCTGTGACCGCCCATAAGTCTTTCGGGCTTTTGCATTACTTGTTTAAATTTATATGCCATAGTTTACACGCTCCTACTCTCAGATTCAGAAACTTCGGGAACAATCTCTACATCTTTATTATCGACGCCTTCTCTTACAGATAGATATCTATAAGTTTCGCCAAGTTCGCCAGTTTCAACAATTTTTACAAGTTCTCTATAAACTTCCATGATATTTTCGACTCTAACATCACGGCCGCCAATGCCGTAAATATAGTTGATAACCATTGGAGCGTTATCCTCACTGTGATACATTGCAGCTTTTACCTCTGCGCATACAGGGCCGCCAACAGCGCTAAAGCCTTCTGATCTATCCATTACTGCAACGGCTTTAAGATGCTTTAAAGCTTCTCTGATTTCTGCTTCAGGGAAAGGTCTAAACATTCTAATTTTTAATAGACCAGCTTTTATGCCTTCCGCTCTCAATCTGTCAACTGCATCTTTTGAAGTTCCAGCAGCTGAGTTTAATACGACTATGGCAACTTCTGCATCTTCTAGTTTATATTCTTCGAAGAAAGAATAGGATCTTCCACTAATTTTTTCAAACTCTTCAGCTATTTGCTTAATGACAGCTTTAGATTTTATCATAGCTTCAGCTTGAAGTCTTTTATGTTCCATATAATAATGCTGAGAGTCATAAGGACCAACAGACATTGATTTTTCTGGGTTTAATAGATAATATTCTGGTTCATATTGACCTACAAAGTTTTTAACTTTTTCAGTTTCAATGAGATTTAAATTTTCAACAGCATGTGATGTAATAAATCCGTCTTGGCAAACCATAACTGGCAAATGCACATCAGGATGTTCTGCTATTCTTACAGCTTGAATATAATTGTCATAAGCCTCTTGAGCGTTTTCAGAATAGAGCTGGATCCAGCCGGAATCTCTTGCGCCCATAGAGTCTGAATGGTCGGCATTTATATTAATAGGCCCCGACAAAGCTCTGTTTACAACGGCCATCGTTATTGGCAATCTGTTAGATGCAGCCAAATATAAAACTTCCCACATCAATGCTAAACCGCATGAAGATGTAGCAGTCGTAGTTCTAGCTCCAGCTGCGCTTGCCCCAATGGCAGCACTCATAGCGCTGTGCTCACTTTCTACAGGTACAAATTCAGTCATAACTTCGCCATTTGCGACAAAGTTTGAATAATATTGAGGAATTTCTGTAGAAGGCGTTATAGGGAATGCCGGTAAAACATCGGGCTCTACTTGTTTCATTGCAATGGCAACTGCTTCGTTACCAGATAATCTTTCTCTAATTGACATTTATAATCCTCCTTTTATTCCTCTTCAGCAACCATATAGATCGCTTTGAAAGGACATACTTTTGCGCAAACGCCGCAGCCCTTGCAGTGGTCGTATTCGAAGTCGAGTCTTTTGTCGCCTTCTAGTGGAATTGCGCTATCTGGGCAGACTGGGAAGCAAAGTAGACATTGCTTGCAATTTTCTTTTACGAAAATCGGCTTGTCAGTTCTCCAATCGCCTGTATTAAAATCGACAGAATTTCCTTCGGCATAAATATGGCCGCCGGGAGTTATATTTTCCCATGTAACCGTTTCTTTTTTAATATCATCATAATGCTTAATCATAAAGTTCTACCTCCTCAAGAGTTAGTCTTAAAGCTTTCATATTGCCTTCGATAACTTGTGGCTTAGTTGCAAATTTGTGACTGAAAGATTTTTGCATCTCGTCTAAGAAAGTCTCTTCGTCCATAATTTGAATAACTTTTGTAATAGCCGCAAGCATTGGAGTATTTGGGAAATATCTACCCAAAGTCATTTCGGAAATTCGTCTGGCATCTACTGTGTAGATTTTTCCTTTATATCCCTTGAGTTTAGATTTAATATCTTCGGGATCTTGATCGGTATTTATTACAATAGCGCCTTCTTCACTCAGACCAGAAGTTACATCGCAAGACTCAAGCAAAGTTTGGTCTACAACGACAACATAGTCTGGAGTATAAATGTTTGAATGTACTCTAATGGGCTCAGTACTGATTCTATTATATGCAGTAATTGGAGCGCCCATTCTTTCGGGACCGTATTCAGGAAAACCTTGTACGTAATTTCCCGTGTTGAAAGCAACGTCAGCAAGCAAGAGTGATGCAGTTTTTGCACCTTGTCCGCCTCTGCCGTGCCATCTGATTTCAATAGTGTTTTTCATTAATAACCCTCCTTCAATATGGCTACTTAAATATATGCAAATATCATGCCAAATCTAAAATTGTAAATTCAGGCATTTTGCAAATTAAAGGTGTTATAATATAATATAATTATAACATATCCGTTATAAAAAGTGTTGTAAAAACTTATAACTCATAATCTATATGGAATAGTTTTTAATGGGTATATTAATAATTGAAAAGCTTTATAAAAATAATTTATTGGGGAAAAAATAATGCGACTATTTTTCAGACTATTTAAATTCATGTTCTTTATTAAATTAATAGGCCTAATTTTGACAATAGTTTTGATTATTTTACTTATAAAATATTTGAAAGACAATTGATTTGAATTTGAGGGATTAGATTGAAGATTATTCAACACGAAAAACAAATAAGCATCGAAGATTTTAATTCTTATATGGATATAAGCTTTATAGAGTATTGTAAGAGCTGTTCTCATTATGGCAAAAAATGGTCTTGCACGCCTTTGCCAGAGTATCCAGATTTGAATCAATTTAAAAGAGTAAATCTATATGCGATGCAGATTATCTTTTCAGAATTTGAAAGAAAAACTTTTGTCGATGGGGCAGAGATTGAATTTACGAAGAGACTATTTAAAATAATTAAATCGAAAGAACATGATAGACTGATGTCAATTAGAGCTAAATATCCCGGCTCAATGGCTTTTGCATCTGGCGATTGTATACTTTGTGAAAAATGCACCCGAGAAATAAATATGCCCTGCATAAGACCACTAGAGATGTTAATCTCTTTAGATGCATTGGGAATAAATATTGGAAAGATTACAAAAGAGCAGTTCGGCCTAGATTTAAAATGGAATCAAAACGGACTTCCTGAATACTATTTTGTAACTAGCTGTCTATTTTTGAAATAAAAACTAATTTATAAACCCCAAAAGTTATATAGATGATTTTAACTTTTGGGGTCAATTTTTTATTTTCATTTTAAAGATTAGAATTTAAATTAAACTCTTATAAATAAAACAAATTCTTTTTAAAGTCATTCTATTAAAGAGAATTAAAATTTAAAAATTATAGACATATTTTTAAAAATAATATCAAATCTCAAATCAATTTATAAATAAAATTATTTTTATCAGATACTAAATTAGATTATAATTTTTAGTTTTCTATACGATCTAAATATCAATATAACTCATAAACTTTGAACTTCAAAAATCGTAATATATTTAAATGCGAACTGTTCATATTTTATAAAATCTGTATAATTTTAAAATAATCAAATAAATCATAGAAATTTTCTGAAGAAATTTATAAAAATTATTGATAATTATTATCTTTAGATTT
>JAUNVH010000005.1 GCA_030537765.1 Tissierellia bacterium
ATCACTTACTTACATTTTGTGCAAGTGTTATTTTTAGCCCTTATTTTAAATGGCTAAACTGCTTTTCTCTTTCAGAAGCCAGTTCGCCCGAATCCATGATATTTCTTTCATAGTCAGAATGCATATATTCAGATTTTATAATAAAAGACGCCGTCGCCCTATTATTTGCAAGCGGAATATCATAAAGAATTGCCAAACGCAAAAGCGCTCTTATGTCTGGATCATGAGGCTGAGCAGCTAAGGGGTCAGAGAAAAATATTGCCATATCAATATTGCCATTAGTAATTTCAGCACTAATTTGTGCATCGCCACCTAATGGGCCCGATTTATATTTTTCAACTTCAAGACCTGTCAATTTTTCAATTAGCATCGCCGTAGTGCCAGTGCCACAGAGTCTATGTTTTGCAAGTTCTTCTTTGTTTTCTCTCACCCATGAAATCATCTCATCTTTCATATGGTCGTGAGCAATTAAAGCGATTCTCTTTTTAATATTCATACGTTTTTTCATCGATTTACCCCCAAATCTCTACATTTATACTTTAATTATAGCATAAATATCTATATTCTTATCAATTATGATATAATCTATTTAGGAATTAAAGGAGGTTTACAATGGACAAATTTTTAATCGGCAGAGGCGACAAAGACGCCAATCTATTATCGAATAAATTAAATCAACATGGACTCATAGCAGGAGCAACAGGAACCGGAAAGACGGTCACTTTAAAAGTGATGACAGAATATTTTTCAAATGCTGGTATACCCACTATAATAGCAGATGTCAAAGGCGATTTGGCAAATCTTTGCAAAGTCGGCGAGATGAATCCCAAACTTTCAGAGCGTTTAAAAACACTAGGCATAGAAAACTTTGAATTTCAGAACTTTCCAATCAGACTTTGGGACGTATATGGCGAAAAAGGACTGCCCCTTCGAATTACAATTTCAGAAATTGGGCCAATTATGCTCGCTCGTATATTGGATTTAAACGAAGTACAATCGGGAATTTTAAATATCTGTTTTAGAGTTGCAGACGAAAATGGACTTTTACTTTTAGACCTAAAAGATTTGCGAGCCATGCTCAATTTTGTAAGTGAAAACCGTAAAGAATATTCACAAAAATATGGCAATATAGCTACTCAATCAGTCGGTGCAATTCAAAGGGCGCTACTAAATCTTGAAGATCGTGGAGGCAATATATTCTTTGGAGAACCGTCAATAGAAATTTCTGATCTATTGACAAATGATAGCGAAGGGCATGGCTATGTAAATATAATTGCAGCCGATAAATTGATACAAAACCCACTAATATATTCAATGTTTTTATTATGGCTTTTGTCAGAACTTTATGAAACTTTGCCAGAAGTTGGAAACCCCGATAAGCCAAAATTAGTATTCTTCTTTGACGAGGCTCATCTACTATTTGAAGGCACGCCTTCGGCACTTACAGAAAAAATTGAGCAAATCGTAAGACTGATTCGCTCAAAAGGAGTAGGAATATTTTTTGTAACACAAAATCCAATCGATGTGCCAGACAAAGTAGCCTCACAGCTTGGAAATAGAGTATTGCATCAATTAAGAGCATTCTCACCTAGAGAACTCAAAGCCGTAAACTCCGCAGCCGATACATTTAGACCTAATCCAAATATAGACGTCAGAGAAACTATAACAGAATTGAAAGTCGGCGAAGCCCTGACCTCATTTTTAATGGAAGACGGAGCACCAAGCCCAGTCGAAAGAACATTGATTATGCCACCAAAATCTTCATTCGAGCCATTAACAGAATCCGATTATAATTATATAATCGAAAACTCAAATCTCTACCATAAATATAAAAATACAATCGATAGAGAATCGGCATATGAGATTTTAGAGAAAAAAGCAATCGAAAGTAAATTGGCTAAAGAAGAACAAGAAAGAAAAGAAGCCGAAGAAAAACAGAGGCTTGAAGAAGAAAAACAAAAAAAGAAAAAATCTTCAAAAATGACTCCATACGAAAAAGCCGTCAGTTCATTCTTAGGCACAATGAGCAGATCCATAGGCAGAGAAATCGCCAGAGGAGTTTTTGGAACATTTAAGAGAAAATAGAATTTGTATTAATCAAAACCATCGGCTTAGCTGGTGGTTTGTTCATTCTTATAATGGGCTTTTACTTGCTTGCAAACAGTTTATAAATTGCATAGTAGCTAAGCTGCATTTTCTATAATAATACTAAATACTTTATTTTTTGTTATTGTAAGCTTTCTCATAAATTGGGCGTAAAATTCTTTATACTTATTTAATCTGCAAATCGTCTTTCTGAAACTAATTTTAAATATGATGAGATTATTCCAATACTATTTGGTATTCGATAGACTATAATTATCCATAAAAACCTCCTTTTAATTTGTACGGTTTGCTATACTTGTACTTATTTTAAAAAGGAGGTTTCTATCTTTGAAGCTAAAGCTTTTTTTTATTAAATCTTGCCAAACAGTTGGTTTTATTATACAAAATCGAACAATAAAAAACAGTAAATCTTTTTAAATTTACTGTTTTGCCTAAATCTTATTAAATTTTAGATTGATAATTAGACTTTTTATTAAAATATTGTGCATATCCACGCCAGAAGAATAGAGCCGATAACTATGCCTATCGTCTGAATTAGGTGCTCTTTTTTATTATATCCAAAAAGTTTAGTACTAAGTATATCTGCTACTTCTGGATAATAATTTTCAAAAAAGCTAAAGCCACGATTGCAAAGTAAGAACCAATCGAAAAATATGATATCGAAGGCTTTCAACAAAAGTAGCATTATCAGAAATCTAGCAAAAAACTGCCCAAATGTAAAGCTGTTTTGAATTCATTTTAATGCTCCTATAAAGATTGAACTAGCCATTAATAACACGGCGATTATAGCCAATGCCCAACCTAAGACATATTGTCCAAAAAAGCGTCTTTCCTTCGATTTAATGACGTCAAATACTTCTTTGGGGCAGGTCGTAAAGAATTTTTTATTCTGAATAAATCCAACGCCCGCCCATAGCAATAGAAACAATCCAATCATCATCATAATTGCAAGCAATATTGTCATAATCATAATTGCAAATTTCCTCACAGTTTTAAATTTTATCTAAACTAAGTAATTATAGTTTATCATTTCTAAAATATTTTTACTACTCACAGATTCACTACTTCCTCATATTTTTTATCAAAGTGTATCTAGATTACAAATGAGTTTTATATCATTTTTTATAAAGCCGTCGGGTTTATATTTTCTTTTATGAATTTCTTTGTTTTTTTATGCCCTTTAAATTTTGCTTTGCTTTTTTGCTATATAATTTCATCTATAATCTATGCAGTTATATCTTTCTTTGAGTAATTTAGAATAGAAAGTCCAAAAAATAGTATACTAATTATTATAGATAAAGTTGCCAAATTCACATCGAATCCTTTCTTAATAAATATATCTGAAAAGTCTGCTATTTTATACTGAGTAAGCACACTTAAAAACTTCCAATTTTTATTTAAATTCATAACTGAATTTAAAAAATATGGAATAAGTGCTACACCGATTCCTATTCCTACTCCAAATCCTCTTATAGTTGATAAGAAGAAGCATATCGACGCTAATTCTATGTGTAAAATATTTAATCCTATGAAAAACGTAATTAATGGACCAATGCCAATCGAATCTCCTATAAGTAAAAAAGAAAGGAAGGAACGAACAAACTACGCATATTAAATTAAATAGTATGATTCGTAAAATAATTGAAATAAATTTCTGTATAAGTATATTTTTTCTGCTAATTGGATGAGACAGTAAGTATTCAACAGTCCTATATTTTTCTTCATTGCTTACTGCTAAAATAGATATAAGACAAGCAAAAATTGCACCTCCAACTGTGATAACCCTAGACATACTGGCAAAATATTCTATTGGACTTGCTACATTCAATTTATCCATCCCAAAAACTTTTCTCAATTGATTATTAAATATTGTCAAGCTATCGAGCTGAGTTTTCATTTGCGGAAATAGTAACATAAAAGCTATTAATATTACAGCTATTGAAAGACTCCACACTAGCAAGTTTTTTGAATTTCTCTTTATTTCTAATTTTGTTATAGGCATCTATTTATACTCCATAATATCTTGCGAATATCTCTTCTAAATCTGGATCATCAATATTAATATTTTCAAAATCGTATTTACTCATCATTTCCATTCTATTTACTTTGAGTTGAAATTTTTTTATTTTTAAATCCTTGATTTATGGTGCTTAATAAAAAAGACGATAGTTTTACATATCATACATTCTATCGTCTTAATTTTACTTAGATTTAAAAAACTGTAATTCTATAATTTTTTAGCCCAATATATTTTTAATAGATTGGATATAATTGGTTGTGCTAATGCTACAATCATGAGGGCTATAAATGCTTCATAGCTTATATAGGCTACTATTAGGGAAGCTATTGCTATTATTATTGAGAGATAAGGTATTATTGATGCGCCAGATTTCATCCTGATTAGTATTTCTCTTTCATCATTTTCTTTTAAATACATTTTTTTCAAAATTTTCTCATTCTTTAATGCTCGAAATAGAAAACCCATATAAAATATACAGACTAATTCTATTCCGCAAAAAAATCCAATTACAAAATCTGTAACATTAGTCTTATTTGGAAATTGCTTATTCAAATAAAAGTTACCAATGGATACTGCTAGCAAAGCCACTGCGCAGAATATTACTAAGACTAAGATTCTTTTATTTAGTTCTTTTCTATAGCTTTCTAAGTTTTTCATTTTAATCTTCTTCCTCCATGCTAAATATTTCTTCTATACTCAGATTGAAAAACTTTGCAATCTTAAACGCCAATGGTAAAGACGCTATATATTTTCCCGTTTCTATCGATGTTATAGTTTGTCTTGTTACGCCTACTTCATTTGCGAGTTCTTCCTGAGAAAGTTTCTTCTTTTTGCGTAGTTCAGAGACTCGGTTTTTCATTTTTATGCCTCCTTTTGCTAAGTTAACTTTGCATTTTAAGTATAGCAAGCTTTGCATTTATTGTCAAGTATACTTTGCATTTTTTATTTGATTAAATTTTTTATCCTATTTCTGCTTATTCTTGAATACAAAAAGACGATAGATTTTAAATTCTATCGTCTTATTAATACTTAGATTTATTCATTTAAGCGCTAAAGTTTATTTTATTTATATAAACTTTGCTATTCCTAAAATTATACTTGACGCTCCTAATAGGATGATTCCAATAGTTTGCAATAAATCTTCAATATTTTTTTCTTTATTATATTTCTTTATATATTTTGGAATTTGCAGACTTAAGCCTATTCCTAAAAGTAAAAATCCAATCCCTTTCATAATTTCCTCTAAAATTTAATTTATGCCCTCAATAAAATCATAGATGCAACTTTAAAGAATATTAGCATTGAGCAGCCGTCGACTATTGTCGTTATTAAAGGAGCTGCCATTATTGCAGGGTCCATATTGAATCTCTTCGCGACCATTGGCAAAAGACCTCCAACAATCTTTGCCATCATAACTGTAAATACCATTGTTATACAAACTGTTATAGAAATGATAAATGACAGCTTTTCAAAAAACATAAGTCTTGCTAAGTTTACAATTGCAAGTGCAAGACCAACAACAATACTCACACCAAATTCTTTCATAAATACTTTTCCAAAGTCTCTAGTCTTTACATCGCCTGTTGCAAGAGATCTGATTACGAGTGTTGAACTTTGTGAACCGGCATTACCGCCTGTGTCCATTAGCATCGGTATAAATGTAGACAACACTTGGAATTTGCCTAATAAGTCTATATAGTGATTTATAATTCCTCCAGTGAAAGTTGCACTAATCATCAATATAAATAGCCAAGGCAATCTGTTTTTGGCCAAACTGAAAATACTTGTTTCTAAGTAGTCAGTTTCAGAAGGAGTCATCGCAGCCATCTTTTCGAAGTCTTCCGTTGCCTCTTCTTCCATTACATTCATTATATCGTCAAATGTTATAATACCGGCCAGTTTGTTCTTATTGTCGACTACTGGCAAAGCTATAAAACCATATTTATGAAACATATCTGCTACATACTCTTGGTCATCATCTGTATTTACATATATGACATCTTCTAGCATTATATCTTCAATCTTATCATTATGATCTGCTGTTACAAGTGTTCTAAGCGAAACAAGCCCTATTAGATTGTCATGATTGTCGACCACATAACAAGAATAGATTGTCTCTTTTTTTAGGCCCACTTCTCGTAAGTAATCGAGCGCTCGCCCAACTGTGTAATTTTTGTTTAAAGAAACATATTCTATAGTCATCAAAGAGCCGGCACTATCTTCTGGATATTTTAAGAATTCATTGACCAATGCTCTCTCTTCTGGTTTTGAATTTGCCAAAACTCTATCTACAAATTCGACAGGCATCTCTTCAATCAAGTCGATCATATCGTCAAAATAGAGTTCTTCAGTTATGTTTTTAAGTTCTTCCTCGTTTACTGCTGAAACTATTGCCCTTTGTGTCGATATTTCCAAAAATGAAAATACTGCCGATGCCATTTTTTGCGGCAATAGTCGAAAGATTAAAAGCGCCAGATGGTGATCCTCGAGATCATCCATAATTTCGGCAACGTCTGCTCCGTTCATCTCGCTCAAATAATCTTTCAATTGTCTAAGTTTTTTGTTTTCTATCATTGAAAGTATATCATCTTTTTCAAAGATAACTCTTTCTTTCATCTTTCTTTCCTTCATATCATATCACCACTTTCTATATTGGAAGCAGGGTCTTTGCTATTGCAAAATAAAAAATAAGTGCAACTGCGTCAATTATTGTCGTTATAACTGCACTCGACATAATTGCAGGATCAAAGCCAACTCTTTTTGCTAAAAGCGGCATGCTTCCACCCAACATATTTGAAAAAACAACTGTACTAAGCATCGCAATCGCAATAACTGATGCAATGCCAAAGGAAACTCTGTCTATCATAAAGGCTTTTATAAATCCACCAATTCCTAAAGCCAGGCCAACTATTAGCCCAACTCTGATTTCCTTAAATGCAACTTTAGGCAGATCCTTAAATTCTAACTCCCCAATTGCCATATTTCTAATTGCCAAAGTTGAACTTTGATTGCCGGCATTGCCGCCAGAACCTGTAAGCATTGGAATAAAAGAGTTTAAAACAATATAATGTGCCAGTACGGCTTCATAAGAGCCAATAATCCTGCCGGTAACCGTGGCAGAAACCATTAGCACCAAAAGCCACACGACTCTATTTTTTGCCAATTTAAAAATTGAGCTATCTAGATAATCGTCTTCTGTCGGACTAATTGCAGCCATCATCTGCATATCTTCTGTGACGGAATCTTCCATCTCACGCATAACATCGTCAAATGTTATTATGCCTGTCATTCTGTCTTCATGGTCTACAACGGGCAATGCAAGATATCCATATTTGATAAATTGTTCTGTGACATAGTCGGTCGAATCACCAGTATGGACTCTCACAACTTCGTCTTCCATTATATCTTTTATATAATCAGCTGTATTTGCAACCACAAGTTCTCGTAAAGATACGAAGCCTAATAAGATTCGATCTGGACTTATGACATAACAAGTATAAATTATCTCCTTATCAACGCCTTCTCTTTTGATATAATCCATTGCATCTTTTACTCTCATCTCTGGGCGCAGCGCAACATATTCATTAGTCATAATCGAGCCGGCAGTATCGTCTTCGTATTTTAAAAACTGATTTATCATTTGTCTATCAGCTTTACTAGTATTTGCCAATATCTTTTTAACTGCATTTGCAGGCATCTCTTCAAGTAAATCTATCTTATCATCCATAAATAGTTCCGAAAATATATAATTTAATTCATGTGGATGAATCGAATTTACAAGATCTAATTGCTGCTCAATTGCCAAATATGAAAATACTTCAGCCGCTTTCTCTTTTTGCAACAATCTAAATACTATAAGATTATTGGGTGCGTCCAGCTCATCGATAAGGTCTGCAGCATCTACTATATTCATATCTTTCAAAAACTCTTTCAATTTTTGAAACTCTTTATCCTCAACTAGCTTTAAGAAATCATCAATTTGCATGAACTCACCTACTTTTTAAAGTTAACACATATAAAAAAGCTTTCTATTGTTTATATGTGTAAAGGGAAATTATCAAATTATCCCAAAATCCATTATACCACAAAGAAATTTTATTTGTAAGCATTTATGAAATGAATATTTAAATAAATTATAGGGTATAAATTATTAAAGGATGTGATATCATGATTAGCAAAATTTTAGTTCCGATTGACGGTTCGGCCTGCTCGTTAAAAGCTCTAAGACAGGCAAAGCAATTGGCCGAAAAACTGCATGCAAGACTCGATTTATTGACAGTTATTCCAGAAATTAGTGCCACAGAACAAGTGCCTTCTGCATATGTCTATTCTTCTAGTGGCGATAAGACGATGATAAAAATTGCAGAAGAAGTTTTAGAAAAAGCAAAGCGCAGTTTGGGTGATTTTGAATACGGCGTGACAACCACTTATCTATTTGGAAATGTCGCAAAAGAAATTGTATCATTTTCTGACAATCAAAAATCTGATTTAATAGTCATCGGTTCGAGAGGTCTCGGTGCATTTTCTAGAACACTTTTGGGAAGTGTATCTCAAAAAGTTACAAATCTCTCAAAAGTTTCTGTCATGGTAGTAAAAAGTGATTGTAATGATTAGAATTTAATTTGATACTATAAAAGGAAGTTTCTTGATACATAAACTTCCTTTTTTCGTCTTTATTTTTAATTTTAAAATGCCATTTTTTCTAATTCGGCTCTATTTAATTTGCCATTTTCTAATAGCAGTATTTCGTCGAAGCAATTTAAAATATCTCTATCTCTTTCATGAGTAATTGCAATACAGGTCGTATTGGGCAATTTAGTAATTATATTGTAAAAAATCCTTGAGTTTTCAGGATCTAGATTTGCTGTAGCTTCGTCTATAAAAAGCAATTCAGTTTGATTTACCAAACATCTAGCTATTGCAATTCTTTGTTTTTCCCCACCCGATAAATTTGTTCCATTATCTCTTATGAGCGAATCATTTTTTTTAAGTCTTTCTTTAACTTGTCTTAGATTTGCCATATCTATTGCCTTGTCGTATAAAAAATTATCAACTGGCTTATATAATTTTATATTATTTTCTAATGTGTCCTCAAATAAAAATAAGTTTTGATGTAATACTGATATTTGATTGTAAAGACTGCTATAATTTATATTTTTTAAATCTTTATTGGAATATAAAATTTTACCGCTATAATCTTCGAAATAACCCATGAGCAATTTCAAAAACGTTGATTTTCCACTGCCACTTTCTCCAAGAATTACATATTTTTTGCCTTTTTCAAAACAAAATGACAAATCATTTATTATTTTTCTTTCTCCAAAAGAAAAGTTTAAATTTTGAATATTGATATCTTTTATTCCATCGATGTTTTCACCAATTTTATATTCTTTAGATGTAGATGAAACTAGCTTTGAATGTTTATCCATTATAGGCTTAGTGCTCACTATCCAAGCATAACGCTGGAATAATGAAGCAATCGGATTCATAATATTGCCAATAATTTGAATTCCGGCAAAGAGTAATGGCACTGTCATCTCGCCTTTAAATATAAAAAACACACCAATTGCTATTGCTGCCATTTGTGAAATTGTGCCTAAGGAATTTGTTAAAACATCTTTCGTATTGTCTACTTTGCTAAAATCATAATTTGCCTGTTCGGCATTTTTGTTTAATTTTTGATACTGCTCTAAAATCTTTTCTTACAGATCATGTGTCTTTATTAATTCAAAACCTTCTAAAATTCCCTTTACGCCAACGATATATTGCTCTTTTTTCTGTGTGAGCACTAAATTTTTTTCGCCTAGAATTCTTCCCATAAATCCGGGAATAATCAAAGGAATAAAAAACATTATTAATGTGGCAATTGCAAATTTCCAATTTATGAATAAAAGTGCAATTATGCCAATGATTGCTTGAATAAAGTTTTGCAAAATAGATATTAATTGCAAGAAGAAATGTTCTTCAACTCTTTGAACTTCTTCTACTAAGATATTTAAATAATAACTCGTATTATATTTATTATACGTTTTAAAATTGAATTTTAATAAATTATCTGTCAATAGTTCTTTATACTCTATTGTAGAATTTTTTGCAAATCGATATTTCAAATTCTGACCAATGAGTTCAAAAAAGCTGCCTGATAATATCACCACAATTATAAGTATTAGATTCTTTTTAAACATTTCTAAATCTAATGCCAATGATGCATTTATAATTTTTCCAAGCACAAACGCCATAATGATATTTAGCACAGCAGATATAATTAAAAAAGCTGCACTTATCGCTCCCAATGGTATATTGTTTTTAATAATATTCTTAATATGTAAATTTTTGTCTTTCATTAAAAGCTCCTTAAGATAATTTAAAAACTATAATGCTTTTTAAGTATATTCCTATCTATATATTAGACTATAATAGATTTTTTATCAATCATATTTGTTTTATTATATTAATCTCGAGCTTTAAAATTAGCTTTTAAATTAATAATCCCTAGCCTTTATGGCTAAGGATCTTTATTTTGTAAAGCTCCAAATATTTTTAATTTGAGAGCTTATTTCTTCATAATCCCAATGAGCATTAGAATTTGTGGGGCTATTGGGATCATTAATTATAAGTTTATTGTCTTCTATTCCAACTATCACAATCATATGGCCGCTTGAAGTAAAATAACCAGGGCCCATACTCGCTATAAGTATGGCATCATTATCTAAAGCATTTTTAATTTGTTCATAATTTCCAATAGTCTTTACATTTAGACTATATTCTTTCGCAATATCGCCCATTATAGACCAAGCCGTCATATTGTCTATTATATGGCCATTCTTTGTAGAAAACTGCGCAATATCTTTTGGATTTTTATCTATGCCAAAACCATTTAGCATCATGGCAATTGAAGTTGGAGCACAACCTCTAGTTCCAATAAATTCTCCACAGTAAGGCTCGTACGCCCATTTTCTATCCCATTGAGCAAAGTATTTAACTTTTGAATTCACGCCCAATTGCTCGCTTTGTGGACATAATTCAGGTTTTTGTTTTAAATAGCCTTCAATAAATCCTAAAGCCTCGGGGGTTTTCGCAGCTAGCTTTATCATCGATTCGGGTAGCTGCGAAATATTTTTAGAAATAAATAGATAGTCGGGATTTTCATCTGCCAGATTTTTAATTTTTTCAATTTCTAATTCTATATCACTTTCGTCTATATTATAATTAGTTTCTATAGAGGCCAATCGTTCATAGAAGAGATTGTTTTTAATTAGTTTAAATCCAAATCTTATCGTAAATATAATTATCAATATATAGATTACTAATTTTAAAATTAATTTGCCATAGAATAGCTTTTTGCTTTTTAATCTCTTTCTAGGATAAGATCTTTTTGTTGCGTCCATCTAAATCACCTCTAAAAATATTATATCCTATGAGTCTTAAAACGAAGTTAAGCACTTCTAATGAAGTGCTTAACAAATGTTTAAGAAATTCTTAATTTTCTAAATCTTCAATTTTTATCTGATTTTTATTTATTATCTGTGCTTCTTTCTCACAAGCTTCAGTATAACAAGTTCTACAAAGTGGTTCATATTCGTCTTGTGCTCCTATAACGACTCGCTCTTTAGAAGCAGTCTTTCTATGACTAACCCATGCATCTGTGCCACAATTTACACAAACGGCATGATGTTTTGTCAAATAATCTGATATGGGCATAAGTTCTTTTAAGACTTCGAAAGGTTCTGCTGAAAAATCCATATCGAGTCCTGCTACAACTACTGTTATTCCCATTTTTAAAAATTCTAAAATTATCTTTCTAATTTCTAATACATCGCCTGCTAAGAACTGAATCTCATCTATTCCGATAACTTGAGGCTCATAAGTTTTTACTTTTTTTTGAATATCGTAAATATCTTCAACCAAAATTGCCTCAATCGATGTTTTATCATGAGTTATAATATCAGATACTGCATGGCGAGTATCGAGAGTCGGTTTGAAAGCCAAAGTTTTATAGCCAGCTATTTTGAAGCGCTTAATTTCTTTTTCCAAACTCGATGTCTTTCCACTAAACATAGAGCCGGTGTGTATTATAAGCTTTCCCCTATATTGATGCATAAGCTCACCTATTTAAATTTTACTATTTCTATCGATTCAATTACAACATCTTCCAAAGGCTTATCTGCTCTATCGACCTCTGTTGCTGCAATATCGTCAACAATTTCCATGCCTTCAAATACTTGTCCAAAGACTGTATGCTTTCCATCAAGCCAATATGCGCCGCCCATCGATTCATAAGCACTTACGACATCTTCTGGATAGCCTTTTGATTCGCCGGCATTTCTCATTTGTTCTATTATATTATCTTGTACTACTGCTGCTTGTACAATAAAAAACTGTGAGCCATTTGTGAATCGGCCTGAATTGGCCATTGAAAGTGCTCCTCTGAAATTGCGATAATTTATATCGAATTCGTCTTCAAAGGGCAAACCCCAAATACTCTTTCCGCCTCTGCCAGTGCCTGTTGGATCTCCGCCTTGAATCATAAAGCCGTCTATCACCCTGTGAAATATTACGCCATTATAATATCCATCTTTGGCATGCGTTTTAAAGTTTTCACAAGCTTTAGGTGCAATATTTTCGAATAATCTCAATTTTATATCGCCAAAGTTTGTGTGAATAATTGCAATTTCTTCGCCAACTCTTGGCCATTGTATTTGATCTAAACCAATTTGTTTCATTTTTAACCCCCATTAATATACTTTTTCGATCTGTCTAAATCCATTAGTTCGATTTTCTAAGATTTTATATATTATAAATAAAATAATTCCTTTTAATGCCATCGATATGCTTATAGTTATCCAAAGTCCAGTTTCTTGATATATGGGCATCAAAATTAATGCCAAAGGAATTCTAATTCCATTTAAGATTGCGCCTGAAATTGCTGGATACTTTGTCAGCCCGAGGCCATTTAATGCTCCTGTCGTTCCAATTTCTATGCTCATAAAAACTTCAGATACTGAATAAATTTTTAAAAGCGTTGTGCCCATTGCTATTGCCAAAGTGTCGCCTGGCAAAAATTTGCTATAAAAAAGTTCCCCGGCAAAAAACAGCAACAAAAATGCAGAAAATCCTATTAAAATAAAAATCTTTAAGCCTTCTTTATAACCCTCTTTCAAGCGTTCAAAGTTCTTCGCACCGTAGTTTTGCCCCATAAAGGCGGTCATAGCAGTTGAAAAGCCCTCAGCCGACATCCAAGATATGGATTCAATCTGTGTGCCTAAAGTCGCAACAGCTATAGCCATAGATCCAAAACTTGAAATGAATCTCGTCATTATAACGCTTATCAATGCATGGACTGCGCTGACAAGGCAGGCTGGATATCCAGTTTTAAAAATCTTTTTTATCAAATCTTTATTGAATGATATAAAAATTTTTCGATCATTATATAATTCGTCATTGACTTTGCCTTCATAAGCATAAATTAAAAATGCTAACATTTGTGCCATTACGCTTGCATAAGCCGCCCCTTTGATACCAAGTTTAAAATTAAATATCATAATTGGATCTAATACTATATTGGTAATAAGTGAAATTACTGCAATTCTAAAAGGCGTTTGGCTATTGCCCATGCTCTTAAAATAAGTTCCAAATACGGGGACCATAAATGTAAATATAAATCCAAAAGCCATAATCGTCAGATAATCATCTGCCAATTTAAATACATCTTGATCGAGTTTATAAAAGCTAAGCATATTCTTTTTAAATAAAAGTATGATTGCCATATATATTATAGCCATTATTATTGTGAGCTGAATTCCACTCTTAACAAGTTTTTTACATTCGGCATAATCACCCTTGCCATAAGCTTGTGAAAGATGAGTTGCAAGTCCAACTCCAGAAATTAATACGATCGCATTTGCTATCCACAAAAACAGTCCCACTGTGCCAGCCGCAGCCACTGCATCGGTGCTGAGTCTGCCAAGCCAAAACATATCTATTAAATTGTAAGTCATTTGCACAAAAGAGACTGCCATAAGTGGAAGGCTTAAAGCGGTCAGCGATTTTTTAATATCACCTTCGAGCAAATTAACATTTCTTTTCAATCAATCACCTCGCCGATTAAAATTCTTGTTCTGTCAAAATCAAAGGACCGTCTTCAGTAATCGCAAGTGTATGTTCATATTGAGCGCTCATGCCGCCATCTAAAGTTCTTGCAGTCCAACCATTTGAGTCCATCTTCATACGCCATGTGCCAGTATTTATCATGGGTTCAATCGTAAATACCATATTCTTTTCAATTCTTAGGCCTCTGCCCGGTTTGCCATAATGAAGCACTTGCGGATCTTCGTGCATTTCGTCTCCAATACCGTGGCCGCAAAAATCTTTCACCACGCTATATCCCAAAGGTTCTACATAAGATTGGATTGCATGGCCAATATCCCCAAGTCGATTACCAATTACTGCCTGTTCAATACCCAGATATAGGGCCTTTTTCGTTACATCTAATAGCTTTTGATTTTCTTTAGAAATCTCTCCTACGCCATATGACCATGCGCTGTCTGAAAGATAGCCATCTAAATCGATGACCATATCGATCGTCACAATATCGCCTTCTTTTAATGGCTCTTTAGTTGGAAAACCGTGACAGATTTCATCATTTACAGATGCGCAAGTTGCATACTTATAGCCTTGATATCCAATTTGCGCCGGAATTCCGCCATGTTTTCTAATATATTTTTCGACAAATTGATCTAGCTCCCAAGTTGTGACCCCCGGTTTAATTTTTGATCTGAGCTCTTGATGCACGCTTGCCAAAAGCTTTCCAGATTCATGCATCATCTTTATCTGTTCATCTGTTTTTATCGTAATCATTTATTGCCTCCGTAAAATCTAAATCTTTTAAATCTTCATCTCTTTTTGCCCATTCTTTAGCCCTTTCGTCAATATTTATAGCCTTTATCAAAGCCCATATTGCTTCATTATTCATTTTTAAATTCGAATAGGCACAAGCCAAATTATACCATAGAATATGATTTGTAGGACATTTTTTAACGCCAATTTCTAAAATATCTTTAGTCTTTTCAATCTGGCCAATTTCTTTATATAATGCCCCAGTGTTCAAATAGATTTTATAATCATCGCTATATTCCATCGCCTTATAATAAGATTTCAAAGCCAGACTATATAGACCCAGCTTTTTTAATACAACTCCTCTATTAAACAGCGCCAAAGCAAAATCTGGCGCAAGTTCCAAAGCTCTTTCTATATATTCTAATGCCAAATCATTTTGATTTTCTCTTTCGTAAAGCGAGCCCATATCGTTCAATGCGATATAATCGTAAGGATCGATTTTTAAAGCCTTTTTATAATATTTAAAAGATTTTTTTCTATCTCCCAAATCGTCTGCCAAAACTGCTGCATAATAATATGCTTTTTGAAAATCTGGTTTATATTTAAATGCCAGCTCATAATGTTTTAAGCTAGTATTTAAATCTCCGCCCGAAAGATCTGTATCGACTGCCATTCCATAATTGGCATATGGATTTTTTGGATTCATCTCTAAAAGTCTTTTATAGATAGCCAAAGATTCTTCAAATCTATTTTGATCTCCATAAAGCACTGCCAGTTCATATAGCCATTCTTCTTTTACTTCAGGTGCAGAATAATCTACAATCTTCTTTAGCATCTCGATTGCCATATCTATATTATTTTTTTGTAAAAAATTTTTGTAAAGTATTAAATAATTTTGTAAATTTTTATCCATATATATAGTCTATCATAAATTTAAAAATCTTTTCTTTAAAATTTACCGAAAATTTTAAGCTATGTTATAATAGCTATGTGATAATTATGAACAGATATTTAAGCTTTTCTAGCTATTTTAAAAGAGAATTTAATTTAAAACTCTATAAGCTATCGCTCTCTTCGGGACTGAATTGTCCCAATCGAATATTTAATAGACCTTGTTTATTCTGTTCGGAAAAAGGAGCAGGAGAATTTAGTCAAGACTATGAATTAGGCATAAAAAAGCAAATTGAAAATGCAAAATTAAAAATGCCAAAGAGAATTAAAGCAGATAAATATATAGCCTATTTTCAAAGTTTTACTAATACTTATGGCGATATAGACTATCTTAGAAAAATCTTTTATGAAGCCATTTCCGAACCAGATATATTTGGGCTTGCAATAGCCACAAGGGCCGACTGTCTTTCGGTGGAAGTTTTAAATTTATTGGAAGAATTAAATGAAAAAACTTTCTTATGGCTAGAAATTGGCATGCAAAGTATTAATGAAAATACAGTATCTTTAATAAATAGAGGCTATTCGCATAAGACTTTGCACAAAATGCTTTTAGAATTAAAAAAACGAAATATAAGATTTTTACTCCATCTCATCGCAGGTCTTATTACAGAGCAAAAAACTGATTTATTAAAATCAGTCCAATATGTAAACGAGATAAAAGCTTGGGGAGTAAAATTTCATTCTCTATATATTCAAACTGATTCAGAGCTTTACAATTATTATTTAGATAATCCATTTTCTATATTGACTAAAGATCAATATATAGATTATATTACAGACGCCATTGGAATTTTAAATCCAGAAATTGTAATTCATAGGCTCACAGGAGATGCCTACAAGCCAAAGCTATATTTGCCAAAATGGAGCGCCGATAAGCTTTCAGTTATTTCAAGCATTAATAGAGAGTTGAAAAATAAAAATATAGTGCAAGGTTCATTGAATAATTTTTAAATTTGATAAGAATTATCAGATATGAGATAATTTAATTAATAAAATTTAGGAGGTCTTATGAAAAATTTTGAATTAAAAAGAGAGAATACATTGTTTTTATTTGTCGATATTCAAGATTCGCTTTTAGATGCCGTTTTTAATAAAGAATTAGTTTTCAAAAATGCCAAAACACTTGCAATGGCGGCAAAAATAATGGACATCGAAAGCATTGTGACTTTACAGTATCCAAAAGGTCTTGGAAATATGAATGAAGAAATTTATAGAGAAATTGAAAATCCAATTACAGTTGAAAAACTACATTTTTCCTGTGTAAAAGATGAAAACTTTATGAACAAATTAAACGAGCTTAATAAAAAACAAATCGTCTTACTCGGAATAGAGGCTCATGTCTGCTGCTTACAGACTGCAAGAGATTTAATAAATTCAGGATTTGAAGTCTTTTGTGTAAATGATGCTTTGGGCTCTCGTGCCAAAGAAAATTATGAAAATGCATTAGATATGCTAAAGGATATGGGCTGTGTCGTCACAAATACTGAATCGGTACTCTTTGATTTGCTTATAAAAGCTGGCGGAGAAGAATTTAAATCGATTCATAAATTGATTAAGTAGAATATCAAAAAGGTGCTGAATGTCAGCACCTTTAGTTTTTGATTTCTTATTTAATTTCAACAGTTGCTCCAACTTCTTCAAGTTTAGCTTTAAGCTCTTCAGCTTCTTCTTTTGAAACTTTTTCTTTGATAGCTTTTGGTGCGCCATCAACAAGAGCTTTAGAATCTTTAAGTCCAAGTCCTGTAGCATCTTTAACTGCTTTGATAACTTTAACTTTTTCTTGTCCTGGATTTTCTAAGATTACGTCAAATTCAGTTTGATCGTCTGCTCCAGCAGCTCCTGCATCTTGAGCGCCTGCAGCTCCTGCAACTGCAACTGGCGCTGCAGCTGATACACCATATTTTTCTTCAGCAGCTTTAACTAATTCGTTTAGCTGAAGAATACTTAAATTATCAATTGCTTCTAATAATTGTTCAATATTCATTTTGTTCCTCCATTTTAATATATTTTTTATTCAGCTGTTTCTTCAGCCTCTTCTTCTTTTGATTCTTCTTTAGGCTCTTCAGTAGTTTCAGCCTGTTCTTCAGTAGCTTCAGCTTTTTCTTCAGTAGCTTCTTCTGCTACTGGGGCTTCGGCTCCTTCTTCACCATCTTCTTCTTTTTTCTTTGCTAGCGCATCCATTAAGTATACAAATTTGGATAGCGGCGATCTCATGCTGCCAAGAAGTTTTGCAATAAGAACTTCTCTCGCTGGGATCGAAGCAAGTTCCTTAACTTGATCCACATCCATAATCTTGCCATCAACAAGGCCTGCCTTAATTTCTAATTTAGGATTATCTTTAGCAAAATTCTGTGTAATTCTAGCTGCCGATACTTCATCCTCTGTTGAAAAAGCAATTGCATTTGGACCTGTCAAAAACTCTGCAAATTCATCATAGCCCAAATCTTTAAACGCAAATCTCATCGAAGAATTTTTGTAAACTTTATAGTCTACATTTGCCTCTCTATATTTGCTTCTAAGCTCTGTAACTTCTTGAACGTTCAAGCCTCTGTAGTCAACTAAGACTACTGCCGGAGAATTTTGAATTTTTTCTTTAATCTCCTCGACAATGGCTTTTTTTCTTTCTAATACTTTTGCACTTTCGCTCACGGTTTCCCTCCTTCCGACATAAAAATAGTCTCATCGCAGACAGATGAGACGGAATATATCGAAAATTTCTGATTTTCAATTCACACCTCGGTAGGATTTATTTTGCACCTACTGTCTGCGGTTTCATAACATTTAATATCATAGTGTAAATTATGCAATATGTCAAGTAAATTTTTATAAACTTCACCGAAGTTTTAAAAAATATTGATTCAGGTATAAAATCTTTGCAAAGTCGTATTAATATTAAAATAACCAAATTTAAAAACGAAAATTCCTACCAAAAATACTATTGCAAAAAATATCAGCCAAATTAAATATGGTTTTAATTTATAATTTTCTAAGTCTTGTAAAAAATTAGCCATTATAATGACGTTTAAGAATATCCAAATAATGCTGAGTTTTGTTTTGCTAAATGAAATAGTAAAACAAGCCATTATAAAAAATAATAATGCAAATTCTATCGATTTAATTATTAGTTCGAAAACTTTTTTTGCATCAAATTTTGCTTGATTGTCCATAAAGCCCTCCTTAGAATAATTAATAAAATATTATCATAGCGAGTAAAAAATAACAAGACCTCCGAATTTCTTCGAAGGTCAAAAATTTATTTTGCTTTAGGTTCTAATTTTTCTTTGCCGCCCATATAAGGTCTTAGGGGCTTTGGAATCTTTACACTGCCGTCTTTTTGAAGTAGATTTTCTAAAAAGGCAATCAACATTCTAGGTGGCGCAACTACTGTATTATTCAAAGTATGTGCCAAATAGTTTCCGTTTTCGCCTCTAATTTTAATATTTAAGCGTCTAGCTTGTGCATCGCCCAAATTTGAGCAGGAGCCGACTTCAAAATATTTTTGTTGTCTGGGAGACCATGCTTCTACATCGCAAGATTTAACTTTCAAATCTGCCAAATCTCCACTGCAGCATTCCAAAGTCCTTACAGGAATTTCTAAAGATCTAAAGAAATCGACTGTATTTTTCCAAAACTCATCATACCAATATGGAGAATCTTCTGGCTTACAAATTACTACCATTTCCTGCTTTTCAAATTGATGAATACGATAGACTCCTCTCTCCTCAATTCCATGCGCTCCCACTTCTTTTCTAAAGCATGGCGAATAGCTTGTAAGTGCAAGTGGCAAATCTTCTTCTGGAGTAAAGCTATTTATAAATTTACCTATCATAGAATGTTCGCTCGTGCCGATTAGATATAAATCTTCGCCTTCGATTTTATACATCATATTTTCCATTTCGGCAAAGCTCATAACGCCAGTCACAACTTCTGCACGAATCATAAATGGAGGAATATAATATTCAAATCCCCTATCTATCATAAAATCTCTAGCATA
Organism: Tissierellia bacterium; assembly: GCA_030537765.1. Taxonomy (GTDB): domain Bacteria; phylum Bacillota; class Clostridia; order Tissierellales; family Peptoniphilaceae; genus JAUNVH01. The sequence goes on from JAUNVH010000005.1 coordinate 19,908, forward strand.
AGCTAAAATTGCGCTGTGAAGTCTAGCTATATCGCCTTTTAGATAATAAAAGCCATTGCCCGAAGTTTTTCTTGCGCTATCTAAATCAATTCCTAAAAGACTCTCCATAATATCTATATGGTATGGCACTTCGAAATCGGGAACTATTGGCTCGCCAAATTTTTCTATCTCGACATTTTCAGTATCATCTTTACCAAGCGGAACTGAATCGTCAATAATTTGTGGAATTACCATCATCTTTTCACGAATTTTTACTTCGAGTTCTTTCTCCTCTTCTTCGAGATGATTTAACTCTTCATTGATCTTATTGACTTCCGCCTTTGCTGCTTCTGCCGCTTCTAAGTCTTTTTGCTGCATAAATTTTCCAATCTCTTTAGATTTTTTGTTACGCTCGCCCCTTAATGCATCGGCCTTAGTTTTAGACTCTCTAAAAATTCTGTCCATCTCGATAATTTCGTCGACTATTGGCAGTTTTTCGTCTTGAAATTTCTTTTTAATATTTTCTTTAATAAGTTCTGGATCTTCTCTAAATAATTTAATATCTAACATAAATTCCTCCTAAAAATAAAAATAGCAACACATCCCATAGGGACGAGTTGCTCCCGCGTTGCCACCCTTTTTGGCCATAGGCCCTCTTATTATGCTTTGCTCCAAGGCGGATTCATATAAATTGATTAATGAACTTTCAGCAATTGTTCACTCTCTGAGTAATCTTTTTACATTACTATTCCTTATCATCGCAATATAAACTTAGTTACAATTATATCATAAAGCTACAATCGGTCAAGTAAAAAGATATATTAAAATCTATTCTTAAATTTTAAATACTATATTTTAAATCACTAATTCAAATGTTCTAATATACTATAAATTTAATATCTTTTATGATATACTAATCCATACACTATATAGAATAATTAAATTATTAAAATTACTTTTTTTGGGAGAGCATAATGCAAAAATTAAAGTCTAATATTCTGAATATTAGCTATCTTATAGCCTGTGTTTTGGCTACATTATTTTCTATAAAAATTTCATATCTTGCAGGAGATATCACAAATAAAGTTGTAGATAATACACTATTAGATAATCTCTTTAAATATTTATTATATCTATTTTCTTGGATAATCATCTGGATACTTTTATTAAATATTAAAAACTTTTTTAAGTTTAGAATTTTAAAAAATGAGCTTATAAGTCATAAGCAAATTATTTTTAGAAATATATTGAAAGATTCTTTAGGTCAGTTTAAGAAAAATAGTTCAGCTTTTTATCATAATCTCTTATCTAATGATATAGAAGTCTATCGTGAAAATTTTATACTTTCTAAACTCATTATCTTAGATAGTTCGATACTATTATTTGGTTCATTATTTTTTATGACAAAGATTCATCCCATCTTTTCAGTTTTGACGCTTTTATCTACATTAATCCCGTTTATATTGCCAAAACTTTTAGAAAAGAAATTAAATACTGCAAGAATTGATGAATCTGATAAATCAAAATCGTTTATCGAATATATAAAAGAGAGTGTTTTTGGCATAGCGATAATAAGAGATTTTGGCTGTGAAGAAAAAGTTGTTTCAGAATATCAGGCTCTAAATTCTTCACGCTTAAAAGCGTCTAAAAAAGTATTCGACCTTAGAGCTATCTCTAATGCTTCAATTATGAGTTCAGGCTTTTTGAGTTATGTTATATTACTTGCATTTGGAGTATATGCATATCTAAATGGCAAAATAGCAATAGGAGATATTATTATAGCTTCTCAACTTTCAAATTCTGTCAAAAATCCAATTAGCAATATTTTAAGAAATATTAATGATATTAATTCGACGAAATTAATTAGAGAAAAGTTTGAACCGTATGTAAAACTTTCTAGTAATCTATCAACAGTAATGCCAAATTTGCCAAATGGCGATATTGAAATAAAGAATTTGAGCTTTGCCTATACTGACGGTAAGAATATATTAAATTCTATATCTTTAAAGCTAGCTCAAAATAAAAAATATTTGCTAGTCGGTAAAAGTGGCAGTGGTAAATCGACATTTATGAAGCTCATGATGAAATATTTTGACGATTATCAAGGCAGTATTAAGATTGGTGATTATGATTTAAAAACTTTAGATAATAAAACATGGTATCGAAAGATTTCGCCAGTTTTGCAAGAGACATTTATATTCGAAAAACCACTTTATTATAATATTTCATTTAGCGAAAATTACGATGAAAAAAGACTTTTAAAAGCCATTTCAGATTCAGGGCTTCAGTATTTTCTAGGCAATCTGCCAAATGGTGTAGAGAGCATAATTTCTGAAGGTGCAAAAAATATTTCTGGTGGAGAAAAACAGCGCATAGCTATCGCCAGAGCATTATATAAAGATAGCGATATAATCTTTTGCGACGAGGCCTTTTCGTCTTTAGACCATAAAATGCAATTAGAAGTCGAAAAGACAATATTAAAAATTAAAGACAAGACAATATTTAGCATTTCTCACAGTATTAATGACGAGATTTTAGATCTATACGATCGTTTTATAATTTTTGAAAATGGAAATGTAAAAATAAGCGACGATAAACAGCTCGCAAAAGCATATATGGAAGAGGCGGGTCTAATATGAAAAAATTTTTGAAAAGAGAGAGTTTATTTTTAATACTTTCAGTAATAATTATATTTGTCTATACAGTTTTAAATATCTATCTAGCATTTATATTTAAAGATATATTAAATATTGTTACTAGCAAAGATTTTTCTGAATTTAAAATTACGCTATTAAAAGCCGTAATCACAATTCTATTTTTAGCTTTTGCAGACTTTGCGAAAAATAGTATTAATAAAAGTATACAGAATAAAATTGACTTGGAATATTCGAAAGAAATCTATCAAAATATTATAAAAAACGCAAATATAGAAAAAAATTCTGGCAGTATAATCTCCACGCTTTCGAACGAAATTCAAATGGCTGTAAAATCTTATATTCAGACTATTTTTAATATAACAGAAAATTCCATGCTTCTCGTATTTGCTTTAATATCACTTGCCATTGTCGATATTCAGATGACTATTATAGTATTTACACTTTCAGTAATACTAACCATATTTCCAAAAGTATTTCAAAAATATTTAATTGAAAAAACTGAAACTAAAGCAAATCAACTTGCAATCTATAATGGCGAACTTTCAAATGTCTTTTCCGGTTTTGAAACTATCAAAGCCTTTGCTATTGAAGATAGCTCTAAAGATTTGATGGATTCAAAAATTGTGAGTTTAGAAAATAGCATTGAAGATGCTAAATTTGCAATGGGCATGGCCAATAATATAGGCATGGGCATAACTTATATTGTTCAGCTCTTTATAATTATATTGGCAGGTGCATTTATTATAAAAGGCAAAATGGAATTTGGATTCTTATTGGCAATTGGACAATTATTATATTTTGTAACTTCGCCAATAGGTCAAATTATAAATTCACTAAATAATTTCAATTCAAATAAAATTATAGTCAAAAGACTTTCAGAAATAGAGATTAACAAAAAAGTATATGGCGTTTATAAAAAATATAATTTTAAAGATTCTGTCGAATTTAAAGACATCAGTTTTTCATATGGAGAAAAATCTATTTTTAAAAATATAAATTTGAAATTTGAGAAAGGAAAAAAATATGCAATCTTAGGCAGCTCGGGCAGTGGAAAAAGTACTCTTTTAAAACTCTTATCCAATAATTTAGAGCCAGATTGTGGAAAAATTACGATTGATGAGATTGAAATAAAGGCTTTAAATTATGAGAGTTTTCATAAATTATTTCAAAAGCTAGATCAAAATACTTTTATCTTTAAAGGCAGTGTGCGATTTAATATTTCACTTTACGATAATTTTTCAGAAGAAGAAATTATAATAGCTTTGAAAAAGGCAAATATATACGAAAAAATAATCGAATTGCCAAATAAATTAGACAGCGAATTATCTGAATTTAATGAACTTTTATCTGGCGGTGAAAGGCAGAGATTACAAATAGCAAGAGCCTTAATAAGAAACAGAAAAATATTTTTATTAGATGAAATTACTTCGAATCTAGACTATGAAAATGCAATGCAAATTGAAAACACAATTGCAAATCTAGATAAGACTGTGATTGCAATTAGGCATAAGATTGACGAAAGTTTGAAAAATTATGATCAATTAATAATTCTTAGAGATAAAGAATTTGAAATTGGCGATTATAATTATTTTATTAAAAAATATGGCGCAATAAGTAAAGCATTGTAACAAAAAAGTATCGGTCGAGCCGATACTTTTTTATTTATTCTATCTCATCTTATCCATCAAAACTTTAGCATCCATTGGATTAAGTTCTCTATCTACGAGTGGCTTTTTGTCTTTCAAAAAGCTAAATTGATCAGTATAAGATTCAGTTGGCACATTATAAATTATCCCTGTTGGAATTTCATCGCCCCATATTTGGGCCGTTTTAAATGCATTGTCCCAATTCGTAGCGTCATAATCTTTTGGAAGCGGTGTGGCTCTATCTTTATACCATTTAAAAGTATTGACTTTATTCCAAACAATACAAGGCTGCATAATATCTACCAAAGCATAGCCCTTATACATAATAGCCGCTTTAAATATCTCTTTAAGCTGATTTATATCGCCTGAAAAACCTCTTGCAACAAAGCCTGCGCCAAGTGTCAGTGCCAAAGCCAATGGCTTAACTGGATTATTTCTAACGCCAGAATAACTGAAATTGGCAATTTGACCATGCGCAGTCGTGGGCGATGCTTGCCCTTTTGTGAGTCCATAAATCTGATTATTATGCACAAAATGTGCCACATCAATATTTCTTCTAATTGCTGCCATCATGTGATTGCCGCCCTCACCATATCCATCTCCGTCACCGCCAACTGCAATGACTTTCATATGGTGATTAGCAAGCTTCATCCCTATTGCCACGGGCATATTTCTGCCATGAAGCCCTGCAAATGCATTTACATCAATATATTGAGGCATCTTTCCAGCTTGTCCAATTCCTGCCGACAGAAGCACTTGATCTTGAGGAATTTGCAATTCGTCAAGCGCCATTTTTAAAGCTCTTCTGATGCTCGGATTTCCGCAACCGGGACACCAAGCCGTAGTTTTAGTTACGCCATATTCGATTTTCATTATAGTACCTCCTCAAGTTCAGCTTTTAATTCTTCTAGATACCATGCCCTACCGTCATATTTTCTAATTAGATGATCGGCTTTGACTAAGGCATACTGTCTAATCAATCCTTCAAATTGTCCGTCGTGATTCTGTTCGACCATAATATATTTTTTAGCCTTTTTATGATATTCCAAAAATTTATCGACTTTAAGCGGAAATACATCGGCATATGAAAGAGCCTTAATTTTATGGCCTTCTTCGTTTAGAGCTTCGACAGCTTCTTTTACAATGCCATATGTTGAACCCCAGCATACTACTAAGGTGTCAAAATCGTCCACGCCAATTTCCCATGGATCTTCCGATTCTTCTAAAACTAAATCGCCCTTTTTGGCTCTTTTGTCGACCATCTTTATTCTATTTTCGGCACTTTCATCTATGCGTCCAAATTCATTATGTTCATCTGAGTCGACCATGACAATATTGCCATTGGCTCTGCCAGGAATAAGCCTTGGGCTGACTCCCGATTCAGTAAATGCATAGCGATTATAAGTTCCCGGCTCATAATCTTTTGGATTTGCCAAATGGCGATCTATCTCTATCGATTCCAAATCGAAAGGCTCTATATTTACATTGGCATCTGCCAAATACTGATCACTTAATAAAATTACAGGTATTTGATATTTTTCTGCAATATCAAAGGCTCTGACCGTTTGATAAAATGCATCTTCTGCATTTCTAAACGCTATAATCTTTCTGGGAAATTCTCCGTGCCCAGAATGCACTAAAAATCTCAAATCTGATTGTTCAGTATTGGTTGGAAGTCCCGTTGCAGGTCCCGGCCTTTGCACATTTATAACGACGATCGGCGTTTCTATTATGCCCGCCAAACTCATGGCCTCTTGCATAAGTGCAAGTCCTCCGCCAGATGAACCCGTCATGGCCCTAACCCCAGTATAAGCTGCACCCAATGCCATATTTAGGGCTGCGACTTCGTCTTCTACTTGGTCTACGGCAATTTCCATTTCTTCTGATGCAGCAGCCATAAAGCCTAAAACGCCTGAAGACGGCGTCATAGGATATGCGCAATAGAGTTTGCAGCCTGCTGCAACTGCTCCAAGTCCCACTGCAGAATTTCCGTCAATTAATATTGTGTCAAGCTCTCCAGCTTCTCTTTTATTATCACTTTCTAAAAGCTCATAACCATATCTCAAAGCTTCAATATTCATATCTATAAGCTCAGGTTTAAATTTGCTGCGTAAAACTTCTTTTGCATGATCTAAATTCAAACCGAGATATCTAATTATTATAGCCAATCCGACAGATGTTAACATTTTTTCATTGCCAAGTTCTTTGGCTTTCTTTATCAAATTATATTTTTTAGTTTCAGGAAAGCCTTCAATCGAATCATCACAAAAGCTCATGCCTCCAGCCTTCAATCTGGGCAGATGGCGTTCGAGCGTTTCAGCGTTCAGTGCAAATATCATATCTAATTCACGTTTGTGGCAGTGAATTGGTCTATCTGATATTCTAATTTGAAAAAAGTTATGGCCCCCTCTAACTCTAGACATATAATCAGCAGTCGTATAGACATAAAAACCATTTCTTTGCATCACCTTAGTCAAAAGATGTGCCACAGTGTCCATGCCCTGGCCGGCTGCTCCACCTATTAAAATATTATAATCCATTTCTAACCTCCTCCATCATCTTATCTATGTTTTACCCTTAATTTTTTTAATTATTCTTAATATATTTAGATTGTTTCACCATATGCAAATCATATTTTGGATAAAAACTAAATCCCGAAATGTTTTTTTATATAATTTTCGTTGAAATTTGGCCTTATTTATGAAAATATGAAAATTTTTTCAAAAATTATGAAAATAAGGCTTGCATTTTCCTGGATCATCATTTATAATTTAGTATAATCAAATAAAGCATTGAAGAGACGAGTAACCAAAAATCATTTCTCACAGAGAGTCGCCACATAGGTGCGAGGCGATAGAAAGCTTTTGGCGAATAAAGACTCCGAGCTTTGTGGGGGAATATCCCACAACGTAAGTCGCACGTTACAGCGAAAGAGTATGATTGTACTCTTAGAGGTATATATCGCAAGGTATATATAAAATCGGGTGGTAACGTGAAATTAGACTTCGCCCCGGAATAACCGGGAGCGAATTTTTTTATATCAAAAATGGGAGGAAAGAAAATGAAAAGACTATTATTAATCACACTATCTGCCGTGTTATTGATCGGCTTGTTGACAGCATGCGGAGGCAGTTCATCAAAGAATGAAACAGAAAGCAATGTATTGAGAGTTGGAATGGAATGTGACTATCCGCCTTATAACTGGAGTCAAAAAGATGATTCAAATGGCGCAGTCAAAGTAGAAGGTTCAAATGAATATGCAAATGGATATGATGTCCAAATTGCAAAAAAAATTGCCGAAGGCTTGGGCAAAGAATTGGTAGTAATAAAAACTTCATGGGAAGGACTAGTTCCGGCATTAGATAGCGAAACGATTGACGTTATAATTGCAGGTATGAGCCCACTTGGAGACAGACGCGAAGTAATTGACTTTTCAGATTACTACTGGGCAAGTGATCTAGTTATGGTAGTAAAAAGAGGCAGCGAATATGAAAATGCTAGTTCACTTTCAGATTTCTCAGGCGCTAAAGTATCAGCCCAAAGTGGAACGCTTCATTATACCGTAATTGATCAGATTCCTGGAGTGGAAAAAGATGTAGCACTCGAAAGTTTTCCAACTCTAAGAGTATCACTCGAATCTGGAATTATAGATGCATATGTATCTGAAAGACCAGAAGCAGTTTCTGCAAAGCTTCATAATGAAGATTTGACTTTTGTCGAATTAGAAGATGGTTTTGAAACTGATAATGATGAAACTGCAGTTGCAGTAGGAGTTAAAAAAGGATCCGAACTTACAGCAGAAATTAATGAAATTTTAAAAGATATATCTGAAGATGAGCGTTTAGAATTAATGGATAGATGTATTAAAATGCAAGACGAATCAAATTGAGGTGAAGCTAGATGTTTTTAAAATCAATGTGGAAGATATTTATTGACAATCTTCCAATGTTTGGTGCCGGAGTTGCAAAGACGATAATAATATCTTTAATAGGAACAGTAATTGGGCTTATAATAGGATTAGTAGTGGCAATTGTGCGCACTAGTCCTCGCCCAATCGACAAATTTAAAGCAGCTTTATTAAAGTTTTTTCACGGACTGACGAGTATCTATATAACATTTTTTAGAGGCACGCCAATGATTGTGCAGGCCATGGTTATGTATTATGGATTTAAAAAAGTTACTGGCATAGAACTGGATAGAATGTTTGCAGCCTGTCTTATAGTTTCAATAAATACTGGCGCTTATCTCACAGAAGTCGTTAGAGGCGGCATTGAAGGCGTTTCAATAGGCCAAATGGAAGCTGCTCAAACTCTGGGGCTTAGCCATTTTAAAACTATGAGACTGATCATACTTCCTCAAGCTATGCGTTCGGCATTGCCGGCTATTGGAAATGAATTTATCATAAATGTCAAAGACACCTCGGTTTTAAATGTCATAAGTGTTACTGAATTATACTTTACGACAAAGTCGATAGCCTCAAATAATTTTATGTTTTTCGAGACGTATTTTGTAACTTGCATTATCTATCTGATTATGACCTTAGTAATTACGACTATACTTCATTTGATTGAAAATAAATTGAGAGGTCCTTCAGAATATAGAGTAGTTACGAATCAAATTCAAGTTTAGGTGAAGATATGGAAAAAATATTTGAAATTAGACATTTAGGAAAATCTTTTGGTGACCACGAAGTTTTAAAAGATGTGAACTTTGATGTCTATCAATCTGAAATAGTGAGCTTAATAGGCCCATCTGGTAGTGGAAAATCAACACTTTTAAGATGTATAAATTTATTGGAAATGCCCACGAGTGGAGAAATTAGATTCTATGGCGAAAATGTGCTCTCACATTTAGACAGACTTTCTAAATTTAGACAAGAAATTGGAATGGTCTTTCAAAATTTCAATCTCTTTGAAAATTTAAATGCACTTGAAAACTGTATTATCGGTCAGGTTGAAGTCAGAGGCATCGACAGAAATACAGCTAAGGAAACGGCCATGAAAAATTTGGAATCGGTTGGCATGGCGCAATATATAAATGCTCGCCCATCGCAACTTTCTGGAGGGCAAAAACAACGTGTCGCCATTGCAAGAGCTCTTTCTATGAATCCAAAAGCGATTCTATTTGACGAGCCCACCTCGGCATTAGATCCAGAAACTATTGACGAAGTTTTAAATGTCATAAGCGATTTGACAAAAACGGGAATCACAATGCTCATCGTAACGCATGAAATGAGCTTTGCAAAAGATGTTTCAGACAGAGTAGTATTTATGGACGGAGGCGTAATTGTAGAAGAAGGCCCGCCTAAAGAACTATTCGAAAATCCAAAAGAAGATAGAACTAAAGAATTTTTGAGAAGAATAATCAGATAAAATGCTCGGATATTAAAATTCCGAGCATTTTTTTAATTCTTTAAAATTCCTTTTAATCTGGCTGAAATTATTATCGCCTGTTCTATTGTCAGATTGCCAAGTGGAGCAAAAATTATTTGATCTTTATCTTTTACTCCTTCCATCAAATTGTTCTTTGAAATGGGATCTTCTATTTGAGATACTAATTTTACATCTCTTTTTGCCCAATTAGAAATATTTTCTTGATCTTTATAATTAAATTCTCTCTCCTTATGCTCTATTTTAAAATAATATATGGCATTTGAAAGAATTACAGCAGCTTGTTCTCTAGTCAGATAATCATCTGGCCCAAATTGTTCATTGCCATAGCCTTTTATAATATTCATATCGTATGCGGCAAGTATTAATTTATCATCTGATATATCTTTAAAATAGCTCTCAATCTCAAGCTTTTCTTTATCTATGAATTCATCAATATCCATATCTTTAGCTTTTAATATACAATTCATTATCAAATGTATAAAATCTCTTCTATTTATATTCTCATAGAAATTTTCTTGCAATTTTAAAGGCACATAACCATCAGATATGGTTGAATAAATTTGACTTTGAGCCCAGCTAGATGGACCAGTCTCTTTTGTTTCTTTAATAAGTTTGAAGGGCAACATATTTTCTGCGTCTTTAATATAATTTGCATTGCCTTTAAAAATATTATTTTCCAATCTTCCAATAAAATTAATAAGACTACTTTTTGAATCCATAAGCAGTATATCTTTTCCGTAGATTTCTATACTTAAATCTGCTTTTTTGAACACATCGCAGATAAATTTGCTAGAGTCGACTATTTTTCCTCCAGGCACTGGATAAGTATTCACCAATGCCTTATCTTTTTTATTATCTTGGTAAATCTTTATTAATACGCCAATTCTCTCTTCATTATCGCCCATATAGCCCAAATAATTTCCTAGTATATCAGTTTTTAAAACCGTAGGCTCATATGTGACAGAAGTTACTGCATCGACATCGTCAGTTTTGTTAGTTGCAAAAATATTTTGTGAAGATAAAATTAAAAGAATTGCCATAAATATTGTAATAATTTTTTTCATCTTTCTCCCCTATCAATAAGAATCTACAATAATTCCGCCGCAAATTACAAAATCATTATCGTATACGACTAGAGATTGGCCTTTTGCAACGGCTCTTTGCGGTTTTTCAAATTCAAATATCAATCTATTGTCTTCGTATCTACATTTTCCTTTGCCTTCACTTTTTGAATATCTAGTTTTGGCAGTGAATATCTTTTTGTCTAAATCTATTTTATAATCTTCATTTACAAAATTAATATCGGCTGCCACTACTGTGTTTGTAAATAGATTTTCATTTTCACAAAGCACGATTTCGTTTTTGTCGATATCTAATTTCTTTACAAATACTCGCTTGCCGGCTGCAATTCCCAAGCCTCTTCTTTGGCCCACTGTATAAAATTCTATTCCTTCATGCTTACCCAAAACTTTTCCAGCTTCATCGACTATATTGCCAGTTTTTGCATCTGTGATTCTCTGTTTTAAAAAGTTTTTCGTGTCTCCATCGGGGATAAAGCAGACATCTTCAGAATCTTTTTTTTGCCAAATTTCTATGCCCTTATCCTTTACTATCTTTCTAACTTCGGCTTTTGTATAATCTTCTATTGGAAAGATGAGTCGCTTTAAAATTTCTTGATTCAGATTATATAAAAAATAACTTTGATCTTTATTTATATCATCTGCTCTTTTTAGTCTAAAGCCCGTTTCATCTTTTGTGACTTTGGCATAATGGCCCGTGGAGAGCAGTTCGCAATTATATTTATCTGCAAGTTTTAATAGTTCGCCAAATTTAATTTTCATATTGCATCTTATACAAGGATTTGGCGTAATACCTTTTTTGTAAGTATTTACAAAGTCGGATATTATATCTTTTTGAAACAGTTCTCTAAAATCGGCCACAATATGCTCAATGCCCAAGACATCTGATGCGTATTTTGCATCTTCAATTGCCTTATAAGATTCTTCTTGTTCGATCAAAAGCATAGTCACACCTAAGACTTCGTAACCGCTCTCTTTTAGCACAATGGCTGCCGCAGTCGAATCTACGCCCCCCGACATTCCGACTAAGACTCTGACCATACTTTTGTGCCTCCTAATTTTTCTTCTATCAAATTCACCAGATTTTTCGCCTCTGCTTTTATCATATCTTTATCTTCACCCTCAATCATTACACGCACCAATGGTTCTGTGCCTGAGGGCCTTATTACGACTCTGCCCCTTTTGTGAAATTTTTCTTCAATTTTTGCAATTGCCATTTTTATTTCTTCTACTTCCATATATTTATATTTATTTTCGTTTTTTACATTTGCATTTAATAATACTTGAGGAAAGTTTTTCATCAAGCCATTCAATTCAGACGGCAACTGATTCATTTCCAGTATATAATTTAAAAGTTGAATTGCTGTGGCTAAGCCATCTCCGGTAGTATTATTGTCTAGATAGATTATATGGCCACTCTGTTCGCCACCAACAGTATAGCCCGATTTTAACATCTCTTCTAATACATATCTATCGCCTACTTTTGTCTTTATAACTTTCCCGCCAATTGATTCCATAAATACATCTAAGCCCATATTGGTCATAACTGTGCCTACGACTGTATCTTTTGGCAGTGCATCTCTTTCAATTAAATATTTTGCAGTAATTGCCAAAATATGATCGCCGTCTATAATATCTCCTTTTTCATCGACGGCAATAATTCTATCGGCATCGCCATCGAATGAAAAGCCCATAAAGGCATTAGTTTCCAACACTAATTTGCTAATCAATTCAGGGTTTGTAGAACCGCAATTATCGTTAATATTTTTGCCATCGGGATTTGTATTCATGGCGATTGTCTTTGCGCCAAGTAGATTGAAAATTTCTGGAGCAATTTTTGACAAAGCCCCATTTCCACAGTCTAGCGCAATAGTTTTGTCTGATAGATCACATTCGCATAGATCTAAAATATAGTCTTCATAATCTTTTATTTTATAAGACGCATCAAAAATTCTGCCCACATCTTCTCCGCTGGGCCTGTTTGACAATTCAATTCCGTCAATTATAATATCTTCGATTCGCTTTTCTATCTCGTCAGAAAGTTTAAAGCCTTCGTTATTAAAAATCTTAATTCCATTATATTCATATGGATTATGCGATGCGCTAATCATAATGCTCATCAAAACTTCGTGTTCCATTGTGAGATAGGAAACTGCAGGGGTTGGTAAAACTCCCAAATCGTAAACATCGACTCCCATAGACATAAGGCCTGCAGAAAGTGATGCAAATAATAGATCGCCTGAATATCTCGTATCTCTGCCTATAAATACACTGCCAGTTCTTTCGCCATGCAAAACATAGGCCGCAGCTCTGCCAATGCTATATGCCATCTCTGGTGTTAAATCTCTGTTGGCAACGCCTCTAACACCGTCTGTTCCAAATAATCTTCCCAAATTATTCCTCCGTATCTAAAATTTATCTCTAATAATTTCTATAAGTTTTTCTTTTTCATTTAGCTTTTCATCTTCTAAGACTAAATCATTTAAATAATTTAAAATTTCACCAATGATTTTTCCCTCTTCAAAACCTAGAGCTTTGATATCATTGCCATTTATTGCCAATGTGCTTATGCTATAAGATTCATTTGAATTTAAAATCTCATAAGCCAAATTTTTTCTCTCAATTAAGAATTCTATATCTCGCTCGTCAGTCGTACAAATTCTATCTGCAATCATAAGATCTAAAAGATCAAAAATATATTCTTCTCCCACTTTTGCAATCAATCTTTTAACTGCTTTCTTTTTCATAACTTCGTGTGCTTTCATATGATTGTAGATGAGAGAATCGACTTCGTTAATTGTCTTTTTGCTATATTTTAAACGCTTCAAAATCTCTCGGCTGAGCTTTGCTCCCTCAATTTCATGACCATAAAAATGGCCTTTGCCGTCTTCGCCAATAGTTAGTAAATCGGGCTTTGAAATATCGTGCATTAATGCTGCAAGCCTCAGATGAAGTTTTGGCGGACAATTGTCGACCACGCAGAGCATATGATCAAATAATGTCTTTTGATGATATGGCGTCATCTGATCAAAGCCAACTGTGGGCATAATCTCTGGCATAATAATTTCTAATGCTCCAATTTCTTCCATTAGATAGATGCCTCTAGATGGAATTTCTGAAAGCATGATTTTATTAAATTCTGATTGAATTCTTTCAGCACTAATATATTTTAAACCATGCGCCAAATCTTTCATTGCTATCAATGTATTTTCTTCAATCGTGAAATTTAGTTTAGATTTAAATCTAATACCTCTAAGTATTCTCAAATAGTCTTCTTTAAAGCGCTTTTTAGGGTCTCCAACAGCTCTTATAATTTCATTTTCAATATCGTATTTGCCTCCGAATGGATCATAGATTTTTCTATTTCTATCCATAGCGATAGCATTTATTGTAAAATCTCTTCTAGATAAATCTAATTCTAAATCGTCGACAAATTTAACCCAATCTGGTCTCCTGCCGTCTGAATAAGACCCTTCAGTTCTAAAGGTAGTAATCTCGACTCGAACATTGGTCTTTATCAAGATTAAAGTCCCGAATTCAATGCCAGTATCTACAATCTTATAATCGTTAAAAATCTCTTTCATTTCATTTGGACTAGCATCAGTTGTCAGATCGTAATCTTCAGGTTCTTTGCCCATTAAAATATCTCTGACACTGCCTCCTACAATATAGCCTAGAAAATTATTTTCTTCCAGTCTTTTTAATATATAGTCAATCTCTTTTGGTATCATAATTTCACCTATAATGATTATAACACAAGATATTCTGCAATAAGGTTACAATTTATACACAAAAAAAGAGACGATTTTACTCATCTCTTAGATTTTTAAAAAATTCGATTATTTTTAATTCTGTATCGTTTAATTTTTGCTTGTCTTTATGTCTGATACAATAATACTCGACTTTAGGAAATTCATAATCGTTTATCGGAACTTCAAAAAAGTTTCCGCGTTCCAGTTCAGGATCGGCATAGCCTTCTGGAAGTAGCGTCAAATAATTGGTGCCCTTTATTAAATCGACAGTACCAGAACCAATATTTATCACTAGCGAAAACTGCACTTTATCGAGCATTAGCTCCTCGATATGTCTATCTAAAAACGAGCTATTAAAAAACTTTAATTCTCTCAACATCGACACATTGATTCCACGATTTAGTTTTTCGTCAAATTTTCCTGTGACCAATTTTAGCTTTTCGGAAAATAGATATTCCGATACGAAATCAGAGTAATTACAAGGATGATGCGTAAAACCTAGGCTGCGTTTTCCGGCGACCATAAAGTTTATTACCTCTCTAGAATGATCTAATCTTATATTTACTAATTCTTTGTCGAAATTGATTAAGCTTTTCAGATTAGGCGATAAGTAATTGTCAAAAAATGAATGTACCGAGCCAATCATCAGTTTTTTTGAACCTCTCTTATTTATTTTTAATCTATTCATCGCCTCTTTTTCCAATTCGAGCATTCTTTCAGCATAGGGCAGAAACATTTTGCCCGATTCAGTGAGCATTGCCCTGCCACTATCCCTATTGAACAATTTGCAATTCATGCGTTTTTCCATCTCTTTTATTCTATTACTGACGGTCGATTGAGATATGTATTCATCATTTGCCGTCTTTGTAAAACTACCTGTATTTGATAATGTTATAAATGTCTTTATAAATTCAATATTCATTTTTCATCTCCTATCGATTTTTGTGATACTCACTATCGATTATTCAAACTTCTATCATATATCTTATTATAGTATACTTTACATGATATTCAATATCATTCACAAATAAAATTTTATAGGAGGACAGTATGAAGAAATTATTATCATTATTTTTAATTGTCGTAATGACTTTAAGTATATTTACGGCTTGTTCAAATAAGAATGATAAAAATGAAAATGTTTCTGAAAACACACAAAAAGTAGAAACTAAAACAAATGTTGAGGAAAAAAAGGAAGAAGAGCAACCGAAAGAAGATCCTGATTCCAAAAAAGATACAATTGTATTTGTTGAGAGAGAAATTCCCTCTACATACGATCCATGTATATATCCCGGTAGCAATCATTATGTCAAAAACGGATCAGGCGAATTGCTATTCAGAATTGATATGGACGGGAGCATCTATCCCTCACTTGCAGAATCTGCTGAGCAGATTGACGAACATACTTGGCTTGTAAATCTTCGTCCAGAAGCCAAATTTTGGAGTGGGGAAAAAGTTACTGCAAAAAAGGTTGTGGGCTCACTTGAAAGATCTAGAACTAATAATACTAAAGCAGGTTCTGCTCTTGCAGGTTTAGAATTTAATCCAGTTGATGAATTTCAATTTGAAGCCAAAACAGAAAGAGCTAATGATTCAATTCCTTTAAGACTTGCGCATTATGAGCTTTGCATATTAAATCCCGATTTAGCATACGAGAGTTTGGAAACTATGGATATGACGGGAATGTATAAGATAATAGAATTTGCGCCTAAAGAAAAAATTGTCTTAGAAAGAAATGAAGATTATTATGGCAAAAAGCCTAAAATTAAATATGTAGTCCATGAACAAATTTTGGATCAAGAGACTAGAGTTCTTTCAGCGCTAAGCGGTCATGCCGATATTACTATGCAAATTCCAAATGAAAGTTTGGCACAGCTTAGAGCAGCCGACAATGTAAAGATCTATTCAGTTCCTGCAGCAAATACTCAAACAATCTATTTGAATTTAAATAAGCCTTATCTTGCAGATCAAAAAGTTAGACAGGCACTAGCTTGGGGACTTGATAGAGAAGAATTGGTTTTGCTAGCAACAGAAAACGAAAGTGTCGTAACCACAAACTGGCTAAGTTCCAGCCCAAAATATAAAGACATCAGAAATGCAGTCTATGATAAATACGATTTTGATAAAGCGTCTGAACTTTTAGACGAAGCTGGCTATACTTTGAATGCTAACAATCTGCGTGAAAAAGACGGCGAAGTTTTGAAGATGAAGCTCATGACATGGGGTCAAGACAAGGCTCTTGGTGAAGCGATTCAAGCTCAATGGTCAAAACTTGGCATAGATTGTGAAGTTTCATATGGAGATTATAGCTTGATAGAAGCTGCTCGAGAATCAAATGATTGGGATGCAACTATTGAAGCTTGGTCAACTTATGGAGATGAATTCAGTATGCTTAGCACACAATTTTTACCTGATGCACCTGCAAATTACGGCGCTTATAATTCCCCCGAGGTTATTGCGATGCTAGAAGAACTTGAATTTGCCCCTAATGAAGAAAAAGTTATGGAACTTGCAAAAGCCATTAGTCTTAAGACTGCCGAAGAAGCACCTTGCATCTATATATGTCCTAGAGTCGAAACCTCAGCTGTAAATAGTAAGTTAAAAGGCTTTTTGGAACATTTTAGAAATACTGAAAATGGTATAAATCCAGATATGGAGTATGTAGACTGATGAACAAAAAAGTGATTTTGGAACGTATATTATCATTTATAATAACTTTAATACTTTCTACGATCATTCTATTTGTTTTAATACGGCTTGCGCCGGGAGATCCCGTGAAAATCTTTCTCGGGACTCCCGAAACAAGCGATGTAAGTAAAACAAATTATCAAGAAAGATATGATGCATTGGTTAAGGAATTAAATTTAGATAAGCCAATTCCCAATCAATACATAGCTTGGATGAAAAAAGCAGTTAAATTCGATTTTGGAAATTCCATTTATTCAAAACAGCCGGTGGTTGATGAGCTCAAATCAAAATTACCGGCTACTTTATTATTGACTATTCCAGCCATTATTTTGCAACTTATCGTTGGACTGTCTTTAGGAATAATCTCTGCTATAAATCACAATAAGCTGTCAGACAATTTAATTCGGCTTTTCTGTGCCTTTATTGCATCGATTCCCGGTTTTGCATTGAGCTTGATCTTAATCTATCTCTTTGCAGTAAAGCTCGGAAGCTATGAGATTTCGCCTTCGACTTCTTTAACGAGGCTTTGGCTTCCGGCGCTCACTTTGGGAGTGATTTCTTCACCAGGCATAATTAGAGTTGTAAGAACTTCAATTTTAGAAGAGCTTGGCAAGCCATATGTCGGATTTTTAATCAGCATGGGCGCAAAAAAGATACGCATAATTAAAAATGTGCTACTCAATATAATATTGCCAGTAATTGCGATTAGCTCGACAACATTTGCCAATCTTATTGGAGGTTCTGTCGTAATTGAAAATGTGTTTTCATGGCCTGGAATTGGAAAATATGCTATGGATAGTATTTTAAAACGCGATTATCCAATAATTCAAGGCTATGGTTTTTTGATGGTCTGTTTTGTAATTTTAATAAATGTTTTAGTTGATGTAATTTATATGTCATTCGATCCCACAATAAAATCAATGAGGTTGAAAACAAATGAAAATAAAAATGAAATCTGAATATATAATCGCAGCAGGAATTTTTTTATTGGCATCTATAATAATACTGAGCGTCTTTGCACAAGTTTTTACAAGTCACAATCCTGTGGAAACTAATGCGTCAAATCGCCTAATGCCACCTGACAATATTCATATTTTTGGCACAGATCAAATGGGCAGAGATATGTTTGCAAGAGTTTTATACGGAGGACGCGCCACAATTATCGCCTCATTTTTGACAATGTTTGTCACGCTTATGATTGGCACAATTTTAGGGATAATTGGAGGATATTATGCCGGCTCAATTCTAGATACAATACTTCTTAGAATTATTGACGCACTTATGGGCTTTCCGTTTATGATACTTGCCATGTTAATAACGGCACTTTTTGGCACAGGATTTATTCATCTACTAATTGCAATCACTTCTGTTAGATGGATTCCATTCGCTCGCCTTGCTAGAAGTATTACGCTCTCTGCCAAAGAAAGTGTCGGCGTAATGGCGGCAAAAGTTACTGGTGCTAGCGATTTAAGAATTATGAAAAAAGAGATACTGCCCAAAATTTTGAGTCCAGCCTTTACTTTGGCGACTTTTGAATTGGGCAATTTGATTTTATCTATATCTGCCTTGTCGTTTTTTGGCTTGGGCGCAAAGCCCCCTACTCCAGAATGGGGTTCAATCCTTGCAGATAGTAAACCGTATTTCTTTCAATCGCCACATCTAATAATTTTGCCATCACTATTTATATTTTCTACAGTTTTAGCACTAAATCTTATTGGCGAAGGTCTAAGAGATAAATTTGAAACTTACGAGGTGTACGATATATGACTAAAGCCATTGTAGTTAAAAATTTGAGTATTGCTTATGAAGAAAAGAAAGGCTATAAAGAAATTATTGAAAATATAGATTTTTATATTGAGCCTGGTGAAATGCTTGCGATAATTGGCGAAAGCGGATCGGGCAAGAGCACAATCACAAAGGCGATGGCAGGTCTTTTGCCAAGAAGTGCAAAAATCACTGGCACAATGACAATAGATGATGTCAAATACGATTTGTCAAATGCTTTTGAAAGGAAAAAAATCTCTGGCAAGAAAATTGGACTCATCTTTCAAGATGCAATGTCTAGTTTAAATCCAATGAGAAAAATCAAAAAGAATTTTGAAGAAATCTTTGTAGAAATTCAAAATCTTTCTAAAATAGAATCTTATGAAAAAGCGACCGAGATTTTAAAAATTTTAGGATTTTCAGATTGCGACAGAATTTTAGATAGCTATCCATTCGAATTGAGCGGCGGAATGTGCCAAAGGATAGTAATCGCAATGGTGATTGCAATGTCGCCTAAGATTTTGATTGCTGACGAGATAACTTCCGCACTCGATATTGTCAGCATCAAAGAGAGCATGCAGCTTATAAAGGATATTTCAAAGAAGTTTGGAATTTCAGTATTATTTATCACTCACGATATGGATGCAGCAAAGACATATTCTGATAGAATTATGCTTTTAAAAAATTCGAAACTAATTAAAATTGAAAAATCAGATATTCCAGCATTTTATAGTGAAGAAAATAATCTTTCGATTTCTAATAATAAAGCTGAATTACTAAAAGTTATAAATCTTAATAAATCGTACGATAATTTTAAAGTTTTAAAAGATTTGAATTTTTCATTATATAAGGAAGAATCGCTCGGCATATTGGGCAAAAGCGGCTGCGGAAAATCTACTTTGGCAAAAATATTAGCCTGCATCGAAACTTATGAAGATGGCCATATAGTCTTTGATTCGGAAGAGCTAAAAGAAATGCATAGATTAAAAAAGCAAAATATCTATCGCGATATTCAATTAGTATTTCAAGACGAAAGAGGCTGTCTAAATCCTAGAATGAAAATTAAAGACATTGTAATGGAGCCTATTCGCAATTTAAATCTAGATTATGAGAATAAAAATTTAGAAGTTGAAAAATATCTAAAACTAGTATCACTCGATAGCTCGCATTATGATAAAAAGGCTGTGCAACTCTCTACTGGCCAATGCCAAAGGGTGTCGCTTGCTAGGGCGCTTATTGTAAAGCCAAAACTATTGATTTTAGACGAAATGGTCTCGGCTTTAGACAGTGAGTTAAAATGGAAAATTGTAAAGCTCTTAAACGAAATTAAAAAGACTGAAAAGCTAAGTTTTATTGTAATTTCTCACGAAATCGATGTTATAGCCGCCCTTTGTGACAGAGTCTTGTTTATGAAAGACGGAAAAATTAATATAAATATTGATACTCATCAGATGTCTGTGACAAATTTAAAAGAACTTTATTATAGAGAGGAAATTAATGAAAACTGTTAAAACTAATCAAATAACTGAAGGTCCATTATTAGAAACTTTTGTTAAATACTTTATCCCCATACTCTTGGGTTCAATTTTGCAACAATCATATAGCTTTGTAGATGCATTAATTATAGGCAATTTTGCCGGAGCAAAAGCGCTCGCTGCAATTGACTCGCCTTATGCGACTATAAAACTTTTAATTAATACTTTTATCGCCCTGTCTTCAGGTAGTGCGATTGTAATTGCCCAGCTATATGGCGCCAAAGATGAAGAAAATGTCTCAAAGACGATAAATGCAATATTTCTATTTTCTATTTTTGGAGGCATTATAATAAGTGCAATAGGCATTATTTTTGCAAAACGATTTTCTTATATTATGCTAATTCCCGATGATATATTTCAGATGAGTGTAGACTATCTTAGAATCTATTTTGCAGGTTCTGTATTCGTCTTTGTCTATAATATGGCTGCCGGTTCTCTTAGGGCATTGGGCGATTCAAAAAGACCTTTTTATTATCTGATAGTCAGCTCTGGTCTAAATATTATTTTAGATTTAGTCTTTGTGGCAAAATTTAGAATGGGAGTTAAAGGAGCTGCTTTGGCAACAATTATCAGTCAGGCTTTTAGTGCTGCCTTAGTAATTTATCGAATGAGAAATCAATTTAATTATTTTAGATTCGACAATTTTCATTTTGCATCTTCCAAAGCGAATCTTTTCGATTCTTTAAAGCTCGGCTTTCCTATGGCTATGCAATCAATTCTATTTTCAGTTGCCAATATCTATATGCAAAGGGGAATTAATTCCTTTGGATCTGAATCGATTGCCGGTTGGTCTATCTGTGGAAAATCAGATTTTCTAATATGGACTCTATCTGAAACTATGGGACTTGCTGTACTAACCTTTGTAGCCCAAAATTATGGCGCAAAGAAATTTGACCGAATGAAACAGAGTTTAAAATATGGACTATTTATTTCTGTATTGACGGTTGGCTCTATAAGTGCAATCCTATATCTATTTATAGATAAGATTGCTCATCTATTCACTGACAATAATCGAGCCATTCATTATTCGATCAATCTAATGCGAACTGTGGCGCCATTTTATATATTTTATGGCATAGGCGAAGTCTATTCAGGTGCAATCAAGGGACGTGGCCAGACATTTATGCCAATGATTATGACTTTAATCGGTACTTGTCTATTTAGAATCATATGGATTTTGATTAATATGCCTAAGAATGCAAATCTTTATAAGATAATATTTGGCTATCCTCTCTCATGGATAATTACTGCTACGCTTATGTTTATACTCTATCTAAATTATAGCAAGTTAAATAAAACTAATACAAAATAATCTTTTTACTCCTAAACTAAAAGAGAGCGAAATTCGCTCTCTTTTTGTATTATTTTAATTTGACAATGGAACCATAAAGAACCAGAAATTATCGTCTGAATCTTCTTTGACTTCTTCAGTCGCTTCAGGTTTTGCATCAGGTCTTACGACTTTGCCATCTACAATTATGCCTTGTGCTTCTAAATCTTTAATATTCAAAGCTTTGTGATATGGACTTTCTATCAAGCCTTCATTTACGAGTTCAATAATCTCATCTCTCAATTCATGCTCCAAATCGATTCCAACTATTTCCCAGTTGTTTGAAACTTCTGGTGAAATTTCGCCTTTTTGTTTTATATATTCTGCAATATATTCTCTAATCGCCATTGGGGAATCCCAATCTCTTGTACCGGCAATTAATTTATTTGCCTTTAGTCCGCTTGAATAGCGATAATTATTAACTGCTAAAGTCAATATTTGATCGTCTTTTAGCTCTTCGCCTTTGAATTTCACATCTTTGATTCTATTGCCTACATCTTGAGATAGGTCAATTTTATAATCGACACCTTTAAACATATCATATCTATATCCTGGAATTTCTTCATCGAATGAAATATTTAAATCGCCAGGCTTCCAAGTGTTATATGCTTCAACACTCCATTCCATATAATCTTTAAGTTCCTTGCCCGTAACTTTTACATTATAGAGCGTATTGTCGAATTTATAGATATCGAAAAGTGTGCCATAATTTATATTGCCTTTTTTGATATTAGAAGTATTTTTGAAAAGTGCCACAGCAGTTACATCTGCTCCCGATACTTCTAATTGAACTTTGCCTATCAAGTCGATAACTGCAGTATCTCTCAATTTGCCTTCGGGAAGACCTTTAATTTCATTTACTGGTTGAAAATCGGCAGTAGCCGTTCCAAAAATTCCTCCGCCAGCTTCGTTTCCATCTTCGGAACCTTCGCCTTTAATGAAATCTAAAGTAGTTTGATGTTCTTTGGCTATCAATTCTCTCACTTCTTTTGAAGGTTCATAGTTTTCCATATCGACAGTTTCAACTTTTGAATCTTTAACGATCCATTTGCCATTTTCTTTTTCTAAATCCAAATCAAATCTGACAACATCTCTGCCGGCATTTCTTGGAGAACCTACGGGAATATCATTTTCTTTATATGCATTTGCAGTATGGTAATGGCCAAGCATAACTGCATCTATTCCCTCTACATTGCGAATTACATTATTCATTCCGTCACTGCCATTATCTTCATCAAATTCTGGTTCTGCACCTGCATGAGCTACAACTATTACTACATCACAATTTTCATCATTTCTAAGAATTGGAACATATCTTTTTGCAGTCTCTTCTAGTCCGTCAAATTCGAGCATTTCAACCTTGTCGCCGTCCCATCTTGGAGCATTTGGATTAGTAAGACCCAATATTCCAACTCTTACACCACTTCTCTCAACTACTGCATATGGCTTTGCAAGTTCATTGCCATCTTTATATCTGACATTGGCGCCCAAAGTTGGCATTTCAAGTTCAGAAATAAATTTTTTCATAAAATCGATACCAAAGTTAAACTCGTGATTTCCCAATGTAAACGCATCGTATTTTATAAAGTTCAAAAATTTTGATACTGGATGCATATCATCTCTCTTATTATAGACTGCATCGGCAAGTATAGTGCCTTGATAAGTGTCGCCATCATCTACCAATATCACATTTTCTTCGGCAGCTCTAACTTTTTCAACATAGGTGTAAATTCTTGCCGCCCCGTCTTTTGTCGTCTCTTTATCATCTTCATAGGAATAGCCATAGATATTTGCATGTATGTCGCTAGTACCTAATATAGTGAGCTTTACTTTCTCTTTTGCATGACCTACTGTCGGCATGAAGCCTGCAATCAAAATAAAAGCAAGCACTAATGATAAAAACTTTTTACTCTTTCTCATAATTACCTCCTCATTTTCATATATTGATTGTATCATAGTTGTAATTTTTAATAAAGTTCAGTAAGTTTTAATATTCAATAATCACAAATTGTCATTTAAAAATTTATATAGTTTAAGCCGTGAAAATAGAATTCACGGCTTTAGTCTAACTCATATTTAGATTAATTTTCTTTTCTTTGCCCTTAGTTTTAACATTCTCATCGCCGGCTCTACTCATCATCAGCTTGATTCTATTTTGCTGATTTACTTCACTTGCCGAGGCATCATAGTCGATTGGAATTATATTGGCTTGAGGATATTTATCTCTAATTGCCTTCATAACTCCCTTGCCCGTTATATGATTTGGCAGACAGCCAAAGGGCTGGACCATAACGATATTTGCAGTGTCCATATGGATAAGCTCTACCATTTCTGCAGTGAGTAGCCATCCTTCTCCATATTGATTTCCAAGGTCTACAAATTCTTCAGCATAGTCGATTAGCTCTTCAAGTTTTGGAGGCGCATCAAATATAGAATTTTTCAATGCTTCTCTAATATATTTTCTATAGCTTTCTATATACATAATGCCCAAGTTCGCAGCTAAAGCACTCAATCTATTTTTAGAAAGTCTATCTGCTTTAATTTGAGCATTGGCAAAGGAATACATCAAAAAGTCTGTCATATCGGGTATGACGACTTCGGCGCCTTCAGTTTCCAATAGATCTTGAACATTATTATTTGCAGCCGGCAGATATTTAACTAATATTTCACCGACAATACCAACTCTGGGCTTATTCATCTCAGTAGTTTCAAGCGCAGAAAATTCTTTAATCATTTTATCTACAACTTGCTTAAATTCCTTTTTAGAATTTCTAATGCTAGTGCCTCTGGCAATCTGAATCCAGCGTTTCATCAACATATTGGTGGAACCTTTTAGTTTCTCATAAGGTCTTATTTGATTTGTAAGTCGCATAATTAGATCGCCTAAGAGCATTCCCTTAACGGCTTTTGTAAATAATCCGCGCCCCTGTTTAAATGTCATTTGAAAACCTGGATGCTGTTCGATACCTTGAAAACTTAGCGCTAAAACTGGAATATGTCCATATCCTGCATCTTTTAATGCTCTTCTTATAAAGCCCACATAGTTTGAAGCTCTGCAAGCTCCACCCGTTTGGCTCATCAATAGACAAATTTTATCATTATCGTATTTGCCCGATTTAATCGCATCGATAAATTGTCCCACCACAAACATTGATGGATAGCAGGCATCATTATTTACATATTTTAAACCTTCATTTATAACATCATGAGATACATCTTGCAAGACTTCAATCTTATAGCCTTCACTTTCCATAACGCCTTGGAAAATTTCAAAGTGGATTGGAGCCATCTGTGGCATCAAAATTGTATAGTCTTTAGCCATCTCTTCTGTGAAAATAATAGGCTTTTCGTCTATGACTTTGATCTCTTCTTCGCAAGTCTTTCCGCGCGATGCTTCAAGCAATGATCTCAGTCTAATTTTTATCGCACCCAAATTATTGACTTCGTCTATTTTTATTGCAGTATAGATCTTATTATAGCCTTTTAGAATTTCTGCCACTTGGTCAGTAGTAACAGCATCTAGTCCGCAACCGAATGAATTTAGCTGCACTAGTTCTAAATTATCTTTGGTCCCAACAAATTTTGCTGCTCTATAGAGTCTGGAATGGTAATTCCATTGGTCCAAAACTCTTAGTCTGCCGTCAACATCAGTAGTATTTGCAATGCTATCTTCGCTTAAAACTGCAAGACCCAAAGAATTTACAAGCTCTGGAATTCCGTGATTGATCTCGGGATCTATATGATAAGGTCTGCCGGCTAATACAATTGCCTTAATTTCATTTTTGTCAATATATTCTAATGCTTCAATGCCTTTTGCTCTTATATCGTCTTTGTAGCGATCTTGTTCTTCATAAGCTGCTCTCACAGCTTTTTTAATTTCTGATTTTGGAATATCTTTAAAGACTTTTGCCATTCTATCTTCAAGTCTCTTCCTATTATCTAATGAGATAAAAGGATTTAGATATTCAATATTTTCTTCTTTTATTCTTTCAATATTATGTTTTAAAACTTCTGTATATCCACAAACTACGGGACAGTTTAGTGTATTATCGGCCGTTTCAAATTCTCTTTCTTCGTAAAAAACTGAAGGATGAAATATTTTCTTAACTCCCATATCGATCAGTTCTTCCACATGGCCATGGGCAATTTTTGCCGGATAACATGCAGTTTCGCTTGCAATGCTCTCGATGCCTTTTTCGTAAAGCTCTCGATTGGAATGGCCACTAAGCACTACACTAAAACCAAGTTCAGTTAAGAATGTATGCCAAAATGGATAGTTTTCATAGATATTTAAAACGCGAGGAATTCCAATTCTGCCACGTTTTGCATTTTTTTCATTAAGCGATTCATAATCGAATGTGCGCTTATATTTATAGGCATACATATTTGGCAAATCAGTCTTCGATTTCGATACAGCGCCCGCGCCCTTTTCACATCTATTTCCTGTTATATAGCGCTTGCCATTGGGAAATATATTGATATTTAATGCGCAATTATTAGTGCATTGATGACAAATGCCCTGTTTGACTTTATAATCAAATTTATCTAGAGAATCTCTATCTATTATGCCAGATTTTTCAATTTGCTTTTCTTTTGCAATGATTGCAATCCCAAGTGCACCCATAAGACCAGCAATCGAAGGTCTTATTGCATCTCTGCCCGTAATTTTTTCAAAGGCTCTCAAAATTGCATCGCCATAAAAAGTTCCACCTTGCACAAGAATATGTTCTCCAAGCGTAGAGGGATCTCTAACTTTTATAACTTTTTGTATTGCATTTTTGATAATTGAATACGCGAGACCTGCTGCAATATCTCCAACTTTTGCTCCGTCTTTTTGTGCCTGTTTTACCATTGAATTCATAAAAACAGTGCAGCGTGAGCCCAAATCTACAGGGTTTTGGGCAAGCAATGCCAGCTTAGTAAATTCTGCCACATCTAGATTTACACTATTGGCAAAAGTTTCTAAAAATGACCCGCAGCCCGATGAACAGGCTTCGTTTAAGAGTATTGAAGATATAACTCCATCATCGAC
The DNA here is from genome assembly GCA_030537765.1 of Tissierellia bacterium. Classification (GTDB taxonomy): domain Bacteria; phylum Bacillota; class Clostridia; order Tissierellales; family Peptoniphilaceae; genus JAUNVH01. Next base: position 46,763 of record JAUNVH010000005.1, read on the forward strand.
TCGCATAGATTTCATATCTTGACCGCCAATATCTAATATGAAATCGACTTTAGGTTCGAAAAACTGTGCAGCAGTTAAATGGGCGATAGTTTCGACTTCTCCCACATCTAGATTTAATGCAGCCTTTATAAAGTCTTCTCCATATCCAGTAATGCCCGATGCTTTTATATAGGCATCTTTATTCATCTTTTGATATATATCTTTTAAAGCATTTATTACGACTTCAAGGGGCTTACCCTTATTGGAGCTATATAATTTATAGCGGATATTTTCATCATCGTCTATTAATAATAATTTCGTAGTCGTACTGCCTGCATCTATACCTAAATATAATGGCCCTTTATAGTCTTCTAAAGGCAATTCTTTTAATTCTTTAGTCTTATGCTTTTCTTTGAAGCTTTCTAATTCTTCTTCCGATGAAAATAGTGGTTCAAGCGCTCTAATCGGTTCAGTAGTTTCTTTATTGGCATTATTAATTCTATTTAGTAATTCCACAAATGGAATATATTCACCATAGATTGATGACATAGCTGCGCCTTTTGCCACGAACAATTGAGGATTTTCAGCCACAATAATCTCATCATCAGAAAGATTTAGAGTTTCAATGAAGCGTTTTTTTAGATTTGGCAGAAAGTATAAAGGTCCGCCTAAAAACGCAACTTTACCTCTAATTGGTCTGCCACAAGCTAAATTGGATATGGTCTGATTTACGACAGATTGAAAAACACTTGCCGAAATATCTTCTTTAGTTGCACCTTGATTGACTAATGCTTGAATATCTGTCTTTGCAAATACGCCACATCTTGAAGCAATTGGATAAATCTTTTTATAATTATTAGCATATTTATCGAGCCCTGCAGCATCAGTTTGCAATAGCCCTGCCATCTGATCTATAAATGCGCCAGTTCCGCCTGCGCAAATTGAATTCATGCGCTGCTCAACTGCACCTTTTAAATAAGTTATTTTGGAATCTTCTCCGCCCAATTCAATTGCCACATCAGTTTGTGGTATTAACATTTGAATCGCCTTAGTTCCAGCCACGACTTCTTGGACGAAATCTACATCCAAAATTTCATGGATTTTAATTCCTCCAGAGCCAGTTATATTAAAAGTTGTAGAATCATATTTAAATTTCCTATACAAATTTTCTATAGTCTTTTGAACAGTCTTTCGCACATCTGAATAATGGCGCTCATAAGACTGATACAAAAGATTAAAGTTTTGGTCTAGTACTACTGTCTTAACAGTTGTAGATCCGATATCTAGTCCGGTATGCAGCCTCATAATACTCTCCTTTGTCAAATCTATTTTGCTTATAATTTTTCTCAATAAATATTATAACATATATATTAATTTTTTTATATACTTTTAGTTTTAAGAATCTTCCAAAGATTCTTTCAAAGTCCAATAAGTCACAGCACCTGGACCCACTGTAAATAGTCCGTCGCCGTTTTCATCAATTACAACTTCGTCTACGTTTTTGCCACTTTTGTCCACGAAGACCTTTTTAGAAAACTCTTCTCCCACATTCATCTTCATCTCGTTTTTATCGCCAGTTGAAATCAAAACGACTAATGGAGAATTATTATTTTCATTTTTTCTAATCCAGCCAATAAGTTGTGGTTCGTTGAAATAATCTATCTCTTCTCCATAGGCATATTTTTTTCTAATATATAACATATTATCTAGCATCTCTTTATGTCCTGCAATTGGATTTTCACCGCCGATGCCATAATAGTCTCCAGCAAAAATACATGGATAGCCCGACTTTCTAAAAAGAATTAATGCATATGCAATTTCTTTAAACCATGGTTCGATAAATGATTCCAATGATTGCCCAGGTTGTGTGTCATGATTGTCTACAAATGTGACCGATTTATCGGGATGTATGCTAGTTAAAGTATTATCAAAAATCTTTCTCATATCGTAATTATTGCCATCCATAGATGCGTTTTTAAAATTGAAATGTAAAGGCACGTCAAATAGGTCGATTCTAAATTCAGTTTGATCTATATAATTTTCTATCATGCCCTCATCTATTGCCCAATATTCTCCTAAAAAATAGAATTTGTCGCCGTATTTTTTAGTAATATATTTTGAAAGCTCTTTTATAAAATCTGCATTAATATGTTTAATCGCATCATATCTAATGCCATTAATGCCAGTCGTATCGATGAACCATTCGGTCGCTTTGAAAAGTTCGCGTCTGACATCTGGATGCTCGTGGTCAATATCGGCATTCATAAGATAGTCATAATTACCCATTTCATTAGAAACTTTTTGATCCCAGTCTTTATTTTCGCCTAAGATTTTATAGATTGCTCTTTTGCCACTTTTCACATCATAATCTATGCCATCGAAATGGTAATAATGCCATTTGAAATCTGAATATTTATTATTCCTTTGTGGAAAATCAAAGCCCGTCCAAGCTTCTATTTTATAAGGCTGTGATATAACTTTATTTCTATCAAATTGATCGACTTCCACTGCCATAAATTTTTCAGTATAATCTGCAGAGCCTTTGTGATTATAGACTAAATCTCCATAGACAGAAATTCCTTCAGTTCTCAAAGCTTTTATTGCAGCTATTAGCTCCTCTTTTGTGCCGTATTTTGTGCGCACAGTATTATGCACATCAAATTCGCCCAAATCATAATAATCATATGCAGTATAGCCCACATCAAAAACAGATGCACCTTTATAAGCTGGCGGAATCCAAACAGCAGTAAAGCCAATTTCAGCCAGATTTTTTGCATCATTTTTTAAATTTTTATAAAAATTTCCATCTGCTTCTGTCTCCCATTCAAAGGTTTGAAACAAAACACCATTAATCATATTAATCTCCCTTTCATTAAACTATTATAACACGGTAAGTCAAGCTTATAATCATATAATATTGATATTTTACAGAATAAGTCTATTATGTTATAATTTTTTTTGAGACTAAAAATTATTTAAGCGCCAGGCCCCCTGTGGGTGACGAGGAACGAGGTTATCGAACTTTCGGCGGATACCTCGAGGGTTTACAGCCCCAGTACTTCACAAAACTCCGAGCAATCGGCACACAAAAGAAGTTCAGTAAAGTCTCCAAAAAATTTAGGAGGTTTTATATGTGTGGAATAATTGGATATCTAGGAGATAAAAATGCCTTAGAGATAATGATTGAAGGTCTGACAAAATTAGAATATAGAGGATACGATTCTTCGGGCCTTACGATTGTCTCAAATGAAAATTTATATACTGTAAAAAAAGAAGGCAGAATCGAAAAGCTAAAAGCAGCAGTTAAAGATTTAAATTTGAAAGGCCATCTTGGCATTGGCCATACGCGTTGGGCAACTCATGGCGAACCGAGCGATATTAATGCTCATCCCCATATGAATATGAAAAACACAATTTCAGTCGTCCACAATGGCATTATCGAAAATTATATTGAACTAAGAAGAGAATTGGAAGCCGAAGGCATTGTATTTAAATCTGATACTGACACAGAAGTCTGTGCCCATATTATCGACAAATATTATGAAGGCGATCTCTATGAGGCAGTAAGACGAGCTGTGAAAATTTTAAAAGGAGCTTATGCTCTTGGAATTTGTGCAAAAGATGAGCCTGGGCGCCTTATTGCAGTTAAAAAGGAAAATCCGTTAATTATGGGCATTGCAAAAGATGGATACTATATTTCATCAGATATATTGGCAATACTCGATAAGACAAAAGATATAATCTATTTAAAAGACGGACAAATTGTAGATATTAAAAAAGACGAATATAAAATAACTAATTTCAATGGAGAAATTATAGAAGAAAAAATTGAAACTATAGATATCAAAACAAGCGATGCAACTAAAGAGGGCTTTGAGCATTTTATGCTAAAAGAAATTTTTGAACAGCCCGATGTAATTAAAAATACAATTTCTAGACGATTAAATTCTAAAGGCCTAATCGATTTTGAAGATTTAAAATTGACGGCCGAAACTTTAAAGAGCATAAATAGAATTTATATTGTAGCTTGTGGAACATCTTATCATTCGGGGCTTATAGGAAAAGTTATATTTGAAAAATTTACAAATATTTTGACAACTGTAGAAGTTTCATCTGAATTCAGCTGCAATTTGCCAAAGCTAGATGAAAATACATTAGTCATTTTTATAAGTCAATCTGGAGAAACTGCCGATTCAATATCGGCACTAAAGGCTGCAAGAGAAAAGCATGCAAAAATACTTTCAATTGTAAATGTTTTAGGTTCAACCTTGGCAAGACTTTCAGACTATACTGCATATACTTGGGCGGGCCCTGAAATTTCCGTAGCAAGCACAAAGGCATATAGTTCGCAGCTAATACTTTTATATCTAATAGCAATAGATTTTTCTAAAAAATTAAATTTGATAGATGAGAAAGCAGAAATGGAAATTCTCAATAATTTAAAAGAGATTCCAAAAAAACTTTCTAGCCTATTAAATGATCTAGAGATTTATAAAACTTTTGCAAAAATTGCCGTATCGAAAAATTCAGTATTCTATCTAGGAAGATTTCTAGATTATTATACTGCAAAAGAAGCGGCTTTAAAACTGAAAGAGATTTCATATGTGCATGCAGAGGCATTGCCAGCTGGCGAATTGAAACACGGACCGCTGGCGCTCATCGAAAGAGATACACCAGTAATAGTAATAAGCACAAATGAAAAGCTACACGAAAAAATGATTTCGACAATAAAAGAAGTCAAAGCCAGAGGTGCAAAAACAATTGCAATAGTTTCAGGTGAATATGAAGCCTTTGAAAGTGTTTCAGATTATATTTTAAAACTGCCTGAAATTGATTCGATTTTTGCTCCATTAGTTTCAGTAATTCCTATACAGCTATTGGCCTATTTTGGCGCCATTGAAATTGGATCAGATGTAGATAAGCCAAGAAATTTGGCAAAATCTGTTACAGTAGAATAAATAAAAAGGAGTGACAGTGATGTCATCAGACACGGGTTGGCGGTTGTTTGCGGTGCTAATTTGTCTATTTCTTTCAGATCTTTTCACTTTGATAAAATTTTCTTACGATTCATTAAACGAAATCAAATTGAAACAATTGGAAGAAGAAGATATAAAAAATTATCAGTTAATAAAGAGACTTTTTGAAAATCTTGACAGTCTAAACTCTGCCCTATTGATTGCAGACTATCTGGCAAATACTGCAGCAGCAGCGCTCACTGCCCATATTGGATATATGCATTTTAGACTAAAAGGTCTAATTGCGGGAATATTTATATCCACATTATTAATTCTCATAATCGGAGAATTTACACCTTATGCATTGAGTTTAGAATATGGCAAACAGACCATAATCAAATTTGCAAAAATTGCCAATTTTATAATGGTAGTATTTACTCCATTCGACAGATTGGTCAGTTTCATATCGGGCATATTGACTCGCTTATTTGGAGGCCATAAAGATTATATAGAACCAAAAATCACTGAAGATGAGCTAATAAGCGCTGTAAATCTTTCCAGAGAAGAAGGTTTAATCGATAGCGATGAATTCGGTATAATAGAAAATATATTTGAATTTGGCGATTCATATGCCAAAGATGCCATGACCCCAAGGCCTGAGATTGCAACTATCGATGTTGAATCGTCGATGGAGGAAATTATCCAAAGATTTGATGAAGAGGGCTTTAGTCGAATGCCTGTCTATGAAGACGATCTCGACAATATTATAGGCATACTTCATGTTAAAGATCTATTGCCTTTCGTGTTGAACGATCAATCTGCCGATATAAGGACAATTCTCAGAAAACCGTTTTTCACATTTGAATATCAAAGAACGCAAGCTCTGTTTCAAGAGATGCGTCAAAAGCGTATTGCAATGGCAATAGTCATCGATGAATATGGTGGCACAGATGGCATTATAACGATGGAAGATTTGGTCGAAGAGATCGTTGGCGAAATAGAAGACGAATACGACCAAGACGACAAAGACATTCAGCAGATAAATCAATATGTCTATATAGTTTCAGGCATGGTTCGTCTAGATGAATTAAACGAAGAAATTGGCTGCGATTTAGAAAGCGAAGAATTTGAAACGATAGGCGGTTTCGTAATTGGACTATTTGACAGATTGCCTGAAGTAAATGAAAAAATCAGATATGAAAATATGGAATTCACAGTCAAAAAGACAGATAAGAATAGAATCGAGAAACTTAGAATTCAAATTTTAAAATTAGAAGAAGAAAAATCAAATGATGAATAAATCTAGAGGCTCAAGTTAAAACTTGAGCTTTTATAATGATTCCTTGGCTTACTTTTTTTAATTAAAAATTGTAAAATTGAATCGCTATTAATAAAATTATAAATATATTGTTTTTTTTTTATGATATATTCTAATATAAGGGGGAGATAAAATGAAAAGACGAAAAAAGGTTTTAATTAGTTTTTTATGTCTATTGACAGTATGTCTTAGTATTCTCACCGCTTGTGACAAAAATAATCAAGCAACAAAAGACAGTACAGAAACTAATACTCAGAGTAAAGAAGAATGGTTAAAAGAAAATATCGAAGATGAAGAAGTTTTAGAAAGAATTACAGAATTTTTTCCAAAAGGACATATATTTGCCGCAGAAAAAGCGATTTACTTAACTGATGAGGCAGAATATGAAGAAGAAGACGGAAAGATTTATTTAGAGATTGAATTGGAAGTATTAAATATAAATGATACTAATTTAGATATACTTTCAGCAATTGAGCATGATTTAATCGTAACTGATGATAGTTTGAATGCCAAGCCGCTTTTATTAGCAAATAAAGACAAAATAAATAAAGACTTACAGGCAAAGACTCATGATGATATTACATTAAAATATCTCATAAACGATAAGGATAAATTAGCTTTTATGTTTGTAAATCCAGAAGTTTCAGCAATAGATTCTGAAAATGTCGAAAAAAAGATTTTAGCAGTAGATGATTTTGAAAAAGATAAAGACTATTTCTTAAACGATCCAGCCACGACTACTCTTGGAGATTTGAACGTAGAAGCATTAAAAATTCCAGCTTATAATGAATGGAAAAGTAATAAATAAAAATCGCCCCAAATTAGGGGCGTATTTTTATGCTCTTATAATTGTTCCAGTTTCGCCTTTTATCGCAGCCGAAGCATTTTCGAGCGAGGCTATAATCGCCTTGCCTTTTTGGTTCGCTTTGACAAATTCCATACAGGCTTCAACTTTCGGAAGCATTGAGCCTTTTGCAAACTGGTTTTCATCAATATATTCTTGCAATTTATTAATTGTAATTTCGTCCAAGTCCTTTTGATTAGGCTTGTTAAAATTGATTGCCACTTTATCTACTGCAGTTAAGATTATGAGTCTATCGGCATTCATATCGGCTGCAAGTTTTGCCGCCGAACGGTCTTTGTCTATAACTGCATCTACTCCTTTTAGTCCATTTTCTGATTCAATTACAGGAATGCCACCTCCACCAACTGCAATAACTATATGGCCTGCCTTTACCAAAGTTTCTATAGTTTCAATTTCCACTATGCGAATAGGCTTTGGCGAAGCTACCACTCGCCTATAACCTCTGCCTGCATCTTCTATAAATGTATAGCCAGAATTTTTTTCAATTTCTTTAGCTTCTTCTTTATTGTAAAATTTTCCTATCGGTTTTGTAGGATTTTGAAACGCTTCATCTCTTTCATCTACCACGACTTGAGTCACTACTGATACGACTGACTTTCGGACTCCATTTCGCTTTAATTCTTCATAAATAGCCTGTTGCAGATGGTATCCAATATAGCCCTGGCTCATTGCTCCACATTCTGGAAATGGAATTTGGGGAGTATTGGCAGACGATTTGTGGGCAATTTCTGTTGCCAAATTTATCATTCCCACTTGGGGCCCATTGCCATGAGTTATAACTAGTTCATAACCATTTTTTACTAATTCCACTAATGGTCTCGCAGTTTCTTTAACTAATTGGAGCTGATCTTTTGGCGAATTACCTAGAGCATTTCCTCCAAGTGCGATTACAATTTTTTTATTCATAATCTATTTCAATGTTGCATAGATTACGGCTTTAATCGTATGCATTCTATTTTCTGCCTGATCGAAAACTTTTGACTGCGCAGATTCAAATACTTCGTCTGAAACTTCCATCTCTTCTATGCCAAATTTTTCTGCAATTTCTTTGCCAATAGTAGTGTTCGTGTCGTGAAATGATGGCAAGCAATGTAAAAATATTGCATCTTCGTTTGCCATCTCCATCATCTCTTTCGATACGCGATATTTTTGTAATAGCTTGATTCTTTCATCCCATACGCTATCGGGCTCGCCCATCGAAACCCAAATGTCTGTATATAGGACATGTGCATCTTTTGCGCCCGTTTTTATATCGTCAGTCAATGTGATTTTTGAGCCTTGTGCTTTGGCTAGTTCTTTACAAGTTTCTACAAGCTCTTTTTCTGGCATCAATTCTTTAGGTCCACAAGCTGTAAAATTGATACCGAGTTTAGAACATACTACCATAATCGAATTGGCAACATTATTTCTAGCATCTCCAAAATATGTGAAATTTAATCCTTTTACTTGTCCAAAATTTTCTTTTATGGTCAATACATCTGCTAACATCTGTGTTGGATGAAATTCATCTGTGAGCCCATTCCAAACAGGCACTCCACTTTTTTCAGCTATTTCTTCCACAATCTTTTGGCTAAAGCCCCTATATTCAATGCCGTCATAAAATCTGCCCAAAACTCTAGCAGTATCTTCTATCGATTCCTTTTTGCCCATTTGGGAAGTGCCTGGCTCAAGATATGTCACACCTAGACCCAAATCATAAGCTGCAACTTCAAAAGAACAACGCGTTCTAGTAGATGTTTTTTCAAATAGCAATACAATATTTCTTCCTTCCAGATATTTGTGAGGCATTCCCGTCATCTTCATGCGCTTAAATTCTTCACTCAAATCTAATAAGTATTCAATTTCTTCCGTCGTAAAATCGAGCAGCTTTAAAAAGCTTCTTCCTTTTAAATTTACTGGCATAATTTTCTCTCCTTTTATTTTATTTTATAAATCTTCACGAATAAGTGGCATGCTCATGCACCTTGGACCGCCTCTGCCCCTCGAGAGTTCTCCAGAAGGCATTTCTATAACGTCTAAGCCTTTATCTCTAAGTAGCTTATTTGTGACATCGTTTCTCTCATATACGATTATCTTTCCAGGCGAAATACAAAGCGTGTTTGAGCCATCGTTCCATTGTTCTCTTTCTGCTGCAATTCTATCTCCGCCGCCACAAAGTATAAGCTCTACTTTGGTATCTAAGTATTTTGAAAGTATATTTTCTAATGTGTCTTCAATTTCTATAATATTTAATTCCTCCGGATCGGAAGTTTTTGATCTCGTGAGCTCAAAAACTCTCAGTGTGCCTAAAATTCCAGGATGCACTGTGAATTTATCATAATCAATTTGCGTAAATACAGTGTCCAGATGCATAAAAGCTCTGCGCTCAGGTATGTCGAAAGCTAAAATCGTATTTATATGAGAATCAGATTCATAAAAGATATTTTTAGCTAAAACTTCAATTGCATCAGCCTCTGTGCGCTGTGAAATTCCAACTGCCAATGTGTTTTCGTTAAGATTTAACACATCGCCTCCTTCAATTGAAAATGGCTCTGTTCTGTCATAAAGTCTATCAATATCTTTACTATATTCTGGATGATAATTAAAAATATAATCGGCATATATGGTTTCTCTGCTCCTAGTTATAGTGTACATTTTATTTAATACGATGCCATTTCCTACACTTGCAAAGGGATCTCTTGTGAAAAGTAAATTGGGCATTGCATTTATAAGCATCTTTCCACCTTCTATTATCATATCGATTAAGGAATGGCTTCTATCTAGACCAATTTCATTAATATTGATGCCCGCCATAGTCTTTAATACTAATTCCTTATTGTCTTTAAAACTCATCAGATATTCATAGATTGCTTCTCGATACTTTCTATTTCTCACTCCAGCCTCAGTCAAAAACTGCTCGATAAACTCTTCTTTTATTCCGCCATTATTGTCTAAAGTTTCTGCCATTAAGTCCTCTAAGTATACGACTTCAATTCCATTGTCCTCAAAGATTTTAGCAAAATAATCATGCTCTTCTTGTGCTCTTCTCAAATATGGAATATCGTCAAATAAGAGATCTTTCAAAGTATCGGGTGTCATATTTAACAATTCTTCACCAGGTCTGTGAAGCAATACCTTTTTTAACTTTCCAATTTCATTATTTACGCTAATTGCTTTCATTCGCTCCTCCTTTAATGATCTGATTTTAATCCTGCTCCAGTTATAGGAATTAAAACTTCCTCCAATTTTCCAAATTTCTTTTCATACGCTCTATATGCCCCTAAGATTGCAGCGCTAGTATGCTCTGCATATATGCCTCTCTTAGCCAAATATTCTCTAGCTCCCAAGATTTCAGATTCGGGGCAAATTAAGACTTCAAAATCATATTTATAAATTTTTTCTAAAATCTCTTCTCCACGCATTGGCTTTCCAATTGCAATGCCTTCGGCCATAGTGGCCTCACAAAGAACGGCCGCTGGTTTAGTAGATTTTTGTAAATAGGCTTGATAGATTGGATCGCATTTTTCAGACTGTATTACAAAAATATTGGGCATAGTTTCAATTATTTTTGCATTTAAAAGTTCTTCCAATCCAAAAACTGCGCCTAAGAATAGAGTTCCGTTTCCTACTGGTAAAAAAATATTTTTGGGAATATATCCAAGTTCTTCATAAACTTCGTATATAAAAGTTTTTGTGCCTTGATAAAATAGTGGATTGTAAACATGATTTGCATAATATGCGCCCTCTGTAAAGACTTTTTCGCGGCACACTTCAGCGCAGTGATCTCTGCTGCCTTTTACGACTATGACTTTTGCTCCATGAGACTTTATCATTTCAATCTTTTTAGGCGAAGTATTTTCGGGCACATAGATTTCACATTTTATACCTGCTCTAGCTGCATAAGCTGCTATGCTATTGCCGGCATTGCCAGAAGAATCTTGCACCACAAAATCTACTCCCAAATCTTTTACATGGCTGATTAAAACTGCTGCGCCTCTGTCCTTATATGAAAGTGTGGGCATCATATAATCCATCTTGACGAGAATTTCTTCTAATTTGACTATCGAAGTCATGCCCTCTCCGAGGCTGACATCTCTCCACGAATTAAGTTTTGGCATAAATTTATTGTACCGAAACATGCTAAAGATATCGTTTTCAATATCATTATAATTAAAAGGCGGTAGCTCATGTTTTAATTCCCAAAGCCCGCCGCAATCGCAAGCAGGTTTTAAGGTATCGATACTCGTAAAGCTTTTACATTTACTACAATAAAATTTCATATTTATAACGCCTCCTTTAATATGCTTTCCTATTAATTTTATCTTATATAAACGATTTCTTCAATGCGAATTTTAAATTTAGATTGAAAATCCCAAAATATAAATCTATAATTATAAATTAAAAAGATCCCAAGTGAAAACCCAGGATCTTTAGCTCCATCTCAAATCTTTGCCTATAAATTTTGTGATTATATAATTTTCTGCAATTCTTGAAAGCACTCTATCAGTATAAATTTCTTGAATCTTTTCGGGCGTCAAATTTGTGGAGATTATAGTCTTTTTATTGCTCTCTTTTCTTTCATTTATAATATTAAAAATTTCGGAATTAGTAAATTGAGTAATTAGCTCTGTGCCCAAATCGTCAATAATTAAAAGTTCTGCATCAAAAATGAAGCTGTACTTTTCAAAAGCTTCAGTCGATTCATCTCTTCTGAAACGATAATTTTCCAAAGTTTCTATAATTTTATACGCTCTTTGATATAAAACAGTATGGCCTTTATCGATCAGTTCTTTGGCAATACAATTGCAAAGAAAAGTTTTTCCAAGCCCTGTGCCTCCATAAAATAATAGATTAAAAGTTTTTGGATCGCTAAAGTTTTCGATAAAATCGTTGGCAATCTGTTTTATCTTTAATATATTTTCTCTTGGAGAAATTTCTTCACCCTCTGGAATTTCTTCTGAGAATAGATATTCATCAAATGTATCGAAATTTTCTCTCTTCAAGTTTTTTTCAATATTTGACATCTGATAATATCTGCTTATCAGTTTTTGTTTAAAGCAGCTGCAAAGTCTGCCGTCAGAAAGCCGGCCCATATCTTTGCAATCTTCGCAATCGTATCTCAATTCCAAATAGTCGATTGGATAGCCGGCATTTGCAAGAATGGCTCGTTTTTGATCTGCAATTTCACTAAGTTCAAAATCTATATCTATATTTTCGCCATTCAGTTTTCTTTTTGCAGCGTCGATTGCAATTAATCTCATTCGCGTTTCGGCCTCTTTATATTCTGGCAAATTATTGTAGATTTCTTCTTGCTTTCGATTTAATTCTCTTTCATTTCTCATTCTAATCTGTTCATATTCAGTTTTGATATCTGAGAATTTAGTATCCATTTTATCACCTGCCAGATTTTCTCTTTTTGCTAAGATCTAATAATCTTTGCTCCAAGTCAAAATTTTTATTTTCATTGTCGCCTAGATTATGAAATTTATTATTTGTTTTACTCTTTATTCTCGGCTTTTTGTCGAGCTTTTCAATTTCAGAAATATTTTTTATACCCTTTGCTTTCCAAGCCTTTAAGATTCCATTAATATAATTTACAGAAGATTTTCCAGACTTAAAGGCTGTGTCGATCGCTTCAAATATTATCTCTTCACTAAATTTGTCTATCTCGTACCAAGAATTTATCATCTCAAGTTCTGCTTGGTCAACTTCCCTAACAGCTTGGCCAAGCTTCTTTTTAATGCTGAGATATCTGTGAAATCTGGCATCTGATAATTTCATATCTTTAAGCATATCTTCATATGTAATAATGCCCTTGTCATACCAAGATGTCAAAATTCCTCTAACATATCGAATTGATCTGATATTTTTTTTATCCGATGCATATAAAAACGCCTGGGCAATCATTTCAGGACTCATATTTAAACTATCTATCCATGATATTATTTCCTGTTTTTCATTTGGATAAGTTTGGCGAGCCATAGCCTTATCGATAACGAAAAACATCTTTCTAATTTCATCATTTTTCATAGATTCAATAAATTTTTCTACCTGCTCACTAATTTTTGGTCGGTCTTCAGTGTTTTTTATATAGATTTTTCGCAAATTTTTAAATTTAATAATCTGTTTATTATCTTCAGTTACAGACTTTTTTATAATGCCTTTTTCTTCCCAATAATCCCATGCTTCTTCAACTTCTGATGGGGTAATTTGCAAATTTTTTGCAATTATACTATTGTCTAAATCGGCTTTAAAATCGTCAGATTGAATATATTTTAATGTAAGCAGATAAACTTTTACATATGTGCCATTGGCAATTGGCATATAATCTTCTATAAATATATTTTCTATGGAAGTTGTCCCTAAATCAATATTATATTTTTCAACTTCAAATCTCAATAGTATCACCTCTTCGGCTATAATATTTTTCAGCCGTCAAAATCATTGTATAGATATAATTGTACCATTTACCATTTGTAAATAAGAATTCCTCTTTAAATTTTAGATATTCTTCAGAACTAGTATCTAAATCTTCATTGGGATATTCATCCAATGCATAGCCAGTTTTTTCAAATCCCATATTGCGATATAATTTGATAGCTCTTGGATTATATGTGGCAACCTCCAAGACCATATCTTTCATTTGTAAATAGCCAAAATAGTATTCAAAAAATCTTTCTAAAGCCTCTGTTCCGTATTTCATGTCCATCTTGGCAGGATCTATAACAATACCTAAGACTGAGGTTTTTTTAAAGAAATTTATATTTTTCATGCCCAAATAGCCAATAGTATCATCAGTTTCTTTATCGACTATTGCAAAATATTTTTTAAATGGCGATGCCGTCTTTACAAAATAGAATAGTCTTTGTCCATATTCTGTGCTGAAATCAAAATTATAATCATATAATAATGGATTTTTATGCTTGCCCCATTTAGTCATGCTCTTAATACGACTTAAACTTAATGGAGTTAGGTAAATGCGCTCAGCATCAAGTATTGGATTCATCAACTTTCTTCCTTTGCATATTGACAAATTTTGTAAATTCAGGTCTAAACAATAGTTCCACTGTCCCAATCGGACCATTTCTATGCTTTGCAATTATCAATTCACTGACATTAGGTTTTTCAGTCTCGGGATTATAATAATCATCTCTATATAAGAACATAACAACATCGGCGTCTTGCTCAATTGCTCCCGATTCTCTCAAGTCTGAAAGTACGGGACGTTTATTTTCTCTCTTTTCTGGCGCACGTGAAAGCTGACTAAGCGCCATAACTGGAACTTCTAATTCCTTGGCGATAGCCTTTAAATTTCTCGATATTGCAGAAATCTCCTGTTGTCTGCTCTCTGAACCACTAATTTGCATTAGCTGCAAATAGTCTATGACGATCAAATCCAAGCCGGCTTCAGCTTTGATTCTGCGGCATTTTGCTTTTATTTCCAATGGGCTAATTGCAGCAGTATCATCTACATACATCTTGTATTCTCCAAGCACCGTCATTGTGGTCAATACTCTGCGCCATTCTTCATCACTCAAATCTCCGCTGATAACATTTTGCAAATTGACATGGCTCATTGAGCTTATCATTCTTTGTGCGAGCTGTTCTTCGCTCATCTCCAGCGAGAACATAGCCACGCTCTTTTCTTTTTGAACTGCATTTAATGCGATATTTACCATAAAGGCCGTCTTTCCCATAGAAGGCCTAGCAGCCAAGACCACGAAATCTGACTTTTGCAAACCTGATAGCTTATTATCTAGATCTATAAAGCCGGTTGGAACACCTCTCAATGCCCCTGGGTCTTTTGCTCTCTCTTCCATATTTTTAAAAGTCTCGAGCAATACATTATATATCCAATTTAAGCCCTTTCTATGTGTGCCTTGTGTAATTTCAAATATACCGCGCTCAGCCTTTTCTACAATCAAAGCCAAATCGTCTTCATCTTTATAGGCATCGTCTATAACTTCCGCGCTCTGTTCAATCAGTGCTCGCAGAATCGATTTTTCTTTTATGATTTTTAGATAATATTCAATATTTGCAGTCGTTGCAACCATTGCGGTTAAATTGCCCAGATAGGTTATACCGCCAATTGCTTCTAGCTTACCAATTCGTCTAAGTTCTTCAGAAACTGTTATTAAATCGGCCGGGCTAGATTGACTGTATAAATTTATAATGGCCTGATAAATAAATTTATGGCCTTCGTTATAAAAATCATCGGGCGCTACCATCTCGATTGCCATGCTCATTTTGGCATTGTCAACCAAGATGATGCCCAATGCAAATTGTTCCGCCTCTTCGTTATGAGGCGGTATTCTTGCCATGAAATCTGACATATTATTCACTCTTTGCTACTACATTTACCTCCAAATCGGCCACAACTTCAGGATAGACCTTTATTGGCACTTTGAAAGTTCCTGTACTTTTTATATTGTCTTTCAAATCTACTTTCTTTTTGTCAAAATTAAGATCATGCTGTTTTTTCAAAGCTGCAATTATATCCATCGATGTGATTGAGCCAAATAGTTTTCCACCATTGCCAACTTTTGATTGAATTTCAACTTTTATGCTCTCTAATTTTTCTTTCATATCATTGGCAGCTTGGAGTTCTTCTTTTTTGATTCTCTCTTCTTCAGCTTTCATTTCTTTCCATTTGACCATATTTTCTTCTGTGGCTTCTACTGCCAATTTTCTTGGAAATAGAAAGTTTCTTGCATAGCCGTCTTTAGCATTTACAAGTTCTCCAGCTTTACCCATATTCTTAACATCTTCTAATAAAATTACTTTCATTTTTCATCAATCCCCTTAAAATATTTTTGTATAGATTCTTTAAGTTTCAAAACTGCTTCATCAATTGTCATATCTCTAAGTTGTGCCCCAGCACTTACTAAATGGCCACCGCCGCCCAGATATTCACAAATTATTTGCACAGACACATCGCCTAAGGATCTGCCCGATATATGGATATATTCTCCATAATCTAAAACTACGAACGAAGCTTTAACTCCTTCAACATCTAAAAGTTCATCTGCTGCTTGAGCCGCAACTAAAAATGCACCTGGATCAGAAGTTTGCATCTTGCCAATGGCAATTCCGTCATAATATATTTCTGCACTATTTACTACTTCAGCTTTCAGTTTTAGAGATTCCATAGATTCATTAAACAAAAGCTTAACTTTTGTCATATCGGCGCCTGCACGTCTTAACATCGATGCGGCTTCAAAAGTTCTAACTCCCGTTTGGAACGAAAAATGTTTCGTGTCAACTACTATACCAGCCATTAATGCATTTGCTTCAAATGGCGTAACATTCAATTCTTCTTCCATATAATTTAGCATCTCAGTTACCAATTCACATGTCGATGAGGCATATGGTTCGATATAGGTCAATACGCTGCGTTCAATAAACTCGGTTCCACGCCTGTGATGGTCGAGCACGACAATCTGTTCCATAATATCGATAATTTCTGGAGCCTCTGTAAAACTCGGCTTATGATTGTCAACCAATATCAATAATGAGCGCTTTCTATTTACATTTTCAATAGCCGTTTCCGATTTTACAATATGGTCAAATAGATCTGGCTGTTCTCTTTTGGCCTCCTCTACTAGTGAATCGATAGATGGATTGCTAGAATTTAATATTATATAGCCATTCTTATTGCGGTTTTGAACGGAGCGCAAAATTCCTATCGCCGAACCAAAACAGTCCATATCGGCATTTTTATGCCCCATTATATAGACATCTTCTGCAGCATCTATAAGATTTCTTAAAGCAATTCCAATTACTCTCGCCTTAACTCTATTTCTGCTCTCGATAGCCTTAGATCTTCCTCCATAAAACTCATGTGATTCTTTGGCTCTAACTACAACTTGGTCACCGCCTCTGGCAAGCGCAATATCGACGCAAGAGCGCGATTCTTCATATGCAGTTATAAGCGGATCATCGTAATCTGATATGCCCATTGAAATTGTGGGCTTTATTGCAGTTTGACTTTTCATATCTCTAACTTTATCTAAAAGGCTAAAGTTTTCTTGTTTCATCGTTTCAAAAGTTTTACGAGTCAATATTACAATATATCTGCCATTTTCATATTTTCTAATAATTGCCTCTCTATCTCTAAAGTAGTCTATAATCATTTTGTCAACTTCTGCCAAAAAAAGAGTTCTATTTATATCGTCTGTCGATTTTTTAACTTCTTCCAAATTGTCAATATAGACATGAGCAATCATTATGGATTCGTCTTTATATTTATTTTTTAAATTTACATAATCTGTATGATTTACAAAATAGAACATATAGAGATCAATTTCGCCATATTCGTCTCTTTTGTCTTCAATTATATTGGGATAGATCCTAAAAATCTCTTCTCCAATTCTGACATTTGTGACTTTTTTGAATTCGTCTTTTTTCATATCTTCAAATTCAAAACCTAAAATCAATTGCGAAATTTTCTCTCCTAAAAGATTTTTGGAATTTAAGAGCTTTAAAAACGCAGTATTATACCATATTATCTCGCCCGTTTTATCCGTCATAACTAAAGGAAATGGCATATTGAATATGGCATGCTTTGCGGCGCTGTCAAAATCGTCCGTAAGCTGCATTATATATTCTTCTCTATCGCTCAAATCTCTTTTTCTATCAGCCATCAATAAGCTTATAATAAATCCAAAAAGCAATAGACCAATCAGTCCGGCAAATGGATTTAGTATAAATAAGACTATTGTAACAACTGAAAATGCAATTATATATTTTTGATATTCTCTAAGTTCTTTAAAGAAATTATCTTTCATATCTTACCTCTTAACATATATTATTCTTCTAAAATTAAATACACAATCTAATATTCCAAGAATTGAGATTACCATCGCCGCTTTCGAATAGCCAATTACGATTATATAAATTAAATATCTGAAAAATCTTGGAACTTTAAATTTCAAAAGATAGAAATTTAAAACGGCCATACCTTGTAAGAAAAACAAAGCACCGAAAACTAAAATCAGATTGAGTATAATCGGATTTAGACTATCTTCTAAAATGGGTTTTGCAATGTATGCTGCAAGGATTGTAACAATTGCACCAAAAACAATATTTGAAGGCAGTTTAATCAGAGAAAATGGTGGCGGTTGCAATATTACGATCGATTTTTTAAGTAGCATTCTGCCCGCCAAAAGACTATTGAGATAGACTACAATCATTGCCAAAATTAAAGACATTCCAGGCAGAATTTGCAAGCTCAAATTCATTGCATTATTCAAAGTCTCTCTTAGTCTATTTAATTCTAATTTCGTAAGATTTTCTGTGCCTATTATTTCTAATTGAGTCTTAACCATTTCATTTACAAAGTTTTGAGTATTGTTTGCAAATTCCTTTATCGTATCTATGCCTATAATTGTAATTAAGCCTACAATTAAAACTATGGTTCCCGAAAGTAAAAGCATAGTATAAGACTTGTTATTCGTTATAATATAATGAAATACTAAAACTAATGGCGCAAAAAATGTAAACAGCAATAAGCCAATTTGCAAGCCTAATACCAATCCGATAATTAATGAACTTGCAAACATTGTAGCCAATGCTTTTATAATTCCATTTTCCACACTATAAGCTATGAACCAAGCGGGGAAAATTATTAAGGCTACAGTTGCAAATAGGAATGCCAAAAGTCCAAAAACTGACATTCCCAAAACCAGTTTTATTTCATTTTTCATCGATTTATTTTCTACAGACAATTTATCACCTCGAACAAACTAATCTTTTTACTATTGTATTTAAAATATTACCATATATGAAGCATTATGTAAATGTAGCAAGCTTTTAAAATACACCTCAAAATTTGATGCTTTAGAGATTATATCCAAGTCAATTAATTTTAAAATTAGCTCCAAACTTTTTGCTTGGAGCTAAATTTTTTTATAATTTATTAAATTGATATTGAGAAATTATATTTTTTAGATTAAAATAAAATCATGCTATCGTGGCTCAGTTGGCAGAGCAGCTGATTCGTAATCAGCAGGTCGGCGGTTCAAATCCGCCCGATAGCTCCATTTTTTTAATTTCCACCCTCCAAAACATTTACGGTCTTGTCTGAATCTTTAGAGCTGTTTGAACTAGTCGGCTTACTTTCTGTTGTTTCTTCTTTGGGAGGTGTCGGTCCCATAATTACAATTTTATCTCTCGCAGGATAATAGTCGTTAGATATCAGTTCTTTGCTGATAATTTCTCCATTGCGTTTTTTAATCTTATAAGTCCTTGTGCGATACCCTTTGTTACCCGGTTGATCTACTTTAGATTCACCTGGGGCCATACTGTTATCTATCACAGTTTTTGTATTAAAATCTACCGTTTCGACATTTTCTACTTCCAATTCGACAGTATAGTCTTTTTTGTTCTTATCTCCCAAAATATATACTGTTATATTATCGTCATCTGCTTTAGTCATTATATAGATTGGAAAATCAAATTCATTTTTAAAACGCAGATCTAAAAGTCCAGTTGCAACTGCGCAATCTAAGCCTCTTTTAATATAATTTACAGGCCTGGAATGATTTCTCCTTTGTAAAATTGTCAAATCGGCATCTAATAGTGCATTATAAATTGTGGTAGATACTTGACAAATGCCTCCTCCAATTCCTGTATCAAATTGTCCATTTATAATTACTCCGGCTGGCAAATAGCCTGTGTTTTCAGAAATTTCTCCCAAAGTTTCATTAAAGCTTACAGACTGATTTGGCATGACTGTTAGTCCGTCAAATTTTGAGGCGCCAAGGCGCACATTAGATTTTCTGTTTTCAATTGAGGCCGAATAATTAGTTGTGGCTTCTCCAATTATGCCATTTAGATTTTTAAATTTATCTTGGGTGATTTCAGCCGCGATACTGTCTACTGGCAATTCTATATCGTCATTTTTATCTAGATTTTTATTTATATACTCTCTCGCCAAAGTCTTATTTAATACTAGACCATCCTCTTCAGGATGTATGGTAAACTCGCCTTCATGTACTTCGAAATATGCATTTTTGGCATCTCGGTTTATATCTTGAGATACAGTATCTAATGCCAGATTTATTTTTTCATTGTCGAAGCTCTCTTTTAGTTCAATATGCTTTTTTGTCTTTCGCAAAGTCAAAACTTCTGCTAATCTTTCAATGGGATTGCCATCTCTAGCATATTTAAAAGCTTCTTCAACTGCGCTATCTATATCTGCGCTATATCCTAATGTATTGTATGGAAATGTAAAATAGATATCGCCATAATGAAGTCTTATTAATTTTTCGCCTCTATCTTGAAGTTTTAGTTTTAAATATTCTTTGGCTTCTTCGGCGTTCATATCAGACATATCGTATTCGTCAATAAATACTCCAGAATATATATTTTCAGTATTGACAGTATCATTATAGTAATTCATGATACCGACAGCCATAACTGTGATGGCTATTATTATAATTAATGTTATTATTAGAGCTTTTTTCATTGCATTTCCTTTAAATAATTACAATCTTCATCTATTGGACAGATTTCACATTTTGGTTTTCTCGCAGCGCAAATTCTGCGCCCATGAAAAATTAAAACATGATGTGCTATTGTCCATTTGCTTTTATCGAGTTTTTTCATCAATGCCTGTTCCGTTTCATCAGGCGTTTTTGTCTTTACAAGCCCTATTCTATTAGTGACTCTAAACACATGAGTATCGACGGCAATTGCCGGAACTCCAAAGATATTTGAAAGCACTACATTGGCAGTCTTTCTGCCTACTCCTGGCAATTTAATCAGTTCTTTCATGGTATCAGGCACTTGTGAATTATATTCTTTTACTAGTTTCAAAGAAGAACCCATGATGTTTTTTGCCTTGCTATTAAAAAAACCGCAAGGTCTAATTATTTCAATTAGCTTTTCCATGCCCATCTCTAAAATATCTTCTGGTCTTTTTACTGTTTCAAAAAGCGTCTTCGTAATCATATTCACCCTGACATCTGTGCATTGGGCGCTTAAAATCGTTGCAACTAAAAGTTGAAATGCATTTTCATGTTCCAATTCACATTCCGCATCGGGATAATATTTTATAAGTTTATCTATTATTAAATCTGCTTCTTTTTTCGTCTTTATTCTCATCTATACTATTTCTCTTTCTATTTCTAATATTTCAATTCGCGTATCTCTATCTAAATAATTTATAATATTTTGCATCGTACTTTCGGCATGACGTTTTGAATTTGTCACAAAAGCAATTCCTATTTGCGATAAATTTATCTCGTCATTATAGCCAAATTCACAGATGCTAATATTAAATTTTTTAAGTCTTTCTATTATGCTTTTTATAATTTGGCGCTTGTCTTTTAAACTAAATGCCTCATAAATTCTAATCTTAAATTCACAAACTATAACTATCATCTTATTCACCAAGTCTATCTGTTTTTGTCAATATAGTCCATATTTCTTAATATTATACCCTTTCCGCGCCAACTAAATGCATGTTTTTGATATTGTCTTTTAAATTCTCGATTAGACATATTCTGTATTTCTTCTCTATTTAACGAAGTAATCATCGGTTGAAATTCTGGATGCTCATTTGGCTTTATATTTTTGTTCATAGGGCAAACTCTTTGGCAAATATCGCAGCCATATACAAAATTTTTAAAAAGCTTTTGTTCAGATGCTAATAGTTCGCCTTTTTTTTGAGTCAAATAAGAAAGACATTTTGAAGCATCGCATCTATATGGGCTCAAAGCTTTAGTTGGACAGGCTTTAATACAAATATTGCAATCTTTGCAATCGCCTTTAAATTTTTCATAATCTAATTTTACATCTCTATCTAAAATTATCAAGCCGATAAAGACAAAAGAGCCTAATTTTGTAATGAGATTGCAATTTTTTCCAATAAATCCTATGCCTGATTT
Source organism: Tissierellia bacterium (assembly GCA_030537765.1). Taxonomy (GTDB): domain Bacteria; phylum Bacillota; class Clostridia; order Tissierellales; family Peptoniphilaceae; genus JAUNVH01. Next base: position 68,750 of record JAUNVH010000005.1, read on the forward strand.
AAGTGAATATTCTCTTTCTATTAGAGGCCCTGAATCAATTTGAATTAAATAGTTAAAATCGTAATCTCTTTTTAAAATTGCCACAAAGCTTTCTAGTTTTTCTCGCAATACTTTGTGATAATCTAATCCAAAAGAAGACATAGAGATTAGGTATTTCTCATGTTCCAAATATTTATACGGATAATAATAGTTTATTGCACAAGTGATTACACTTTTTGCATTAAATAGATTTGCCTTTGGATCAATTCTCTTTTGCAAATCTTTCGATTCGAACTCGCAAGTCTTCGAAGAATTTAATCTCTCAATCAAAAAATCTTCTAAATAGATCAATTTTTCTGCTTTGGTGATGCCAATTATGTCGAATTCTATTTTATTTTTATAATTATTTAAATCGATCATAATCTCACCCCCAAGTTTTCCAATCTATACCATTATATATCAAATTATGGTCTATGAGTAAATTGTAACCAAATTTTTACAAAGTTTTTATGAATTTTTTTAACTTCAATCGAAACAATCATTTTATTTCATTTTCTAAATATATATAATAAATTTAATTCAATTGTTTAAAGCGATATTCTTATGATA
>JAUNVH010000041.1:0-4385 GCA_030537765.1 Tissierellia bacterium
TATCATCAATCAATATCCGCAATCAAGCTGTATCCAATTATGTTTGCATTTGAACAAATTATATCTATGCTTTTAATTTTCATTATTTCGAATTAATTTTGCATTTCTATCAAATCTTTATACATTCCATTCTTTTCAATTAATTCTATATGGCTTCCTGCTTCCATAACTTTGCCTTCTTTTAATACTATTATCTTGTCGCAATCTCTTATTGTGTCTAGCTTATGAGCTATTACTATCACGGTTTTTCCTTTAGTGATATGATTGATTGCCTGATGTATTAAGCTTTCATTTTCAATATCAAGTGAAGAAGTGATTTCGTCTAGTAAAACTATTGGCGCATCTTTTAATATCGCTCGCGCTATCGAAATGCGTTGTTTTTCTCCTCCAGATAATAGTTTACCGCCCTCTCCAATATTAGTTTCATAACCATCGGGCAATTTCATTATGAAATCGTGGCAGTTTGCTAATTTTGAAGCATTAATAATCTGTTCATCAGTAGCATTTTTATTTCCTATTCTTATATTTTCTTTAATAGTATTGTCAAATAGAAGCACATCTTGAAACACCACAGAATAGTTTTTCAACAATTCTTCTGAATTCAATTTCGAAATATCTCTATCCCCCAATTTTATAACACCTCTATTTGGATGATAAAAACCTGCTGCTAGTTTTAATATTGTAGATTTTCCACAGCCTGATGGTCCTACCAATGCTGTTTTTTCTCCTTCATTAAATTTGAGCGAGATATTATTTAACACGGCTGAATCTTTATAAGAAAAATATACATTTTTAAATTCTATGCTCATATCATCTATTTTGCTATTTGAAACCTCTTGTTCTTCATCTTCATCTTTTAGCTCTTTTATTCGACTTACTAAAACTTGAGTTTGAAATATTTCTGTAAGTGAATTCATCAAAGCGTTTATCGGCTCATATACTAGCGTTGATGAGAATAGAAATATTATATAGACGAAAAGATCTATTTCATTAGCCATTAAAATTTTGCTCCCGATTAAAATAACAGTTGCTAAACCTAATTTTAAAACCATTTGAGCCGATGCCAAAATGCTCGCAGAAAATAATTCTCCTTTAATTTGACTCTTTTCAAAACTATCCATTTGTTTTTTTATTTCGTTTTTTTCATAATCTTCTAGTGAAAAAGATTTTATCTCTTTTATCATCTCTAGCATAGATTGAATTTTTTCAGCCGATTGAACTTTGACAGCTTTAAACTCTAATCCCAACTTCTTTTGTAATCTTTTGGACAGAAATACAATTAAAAAGGCGAATGGAATTACCCAAAATAATGCCAAAGCCAATTTATAATTCAATATAAACATCGATATAAATATTATTGTAGAAGAAATAATTGTGCCATAAGCTTGTGGAAGCACGTGTGCCAAAGCATGTTCTATACCAGATGTGTCGCTTGTAATTACAGTAGTAATATCTGCTATTTCTTTTCTATTGAAGAAACTTAAAGGCAGTTTTCTTAAAAACTCTGCTATTTCAATTCTGCGCTTGGTCCCCTCTCTATATATATCGATAAATGTTTTGTTATATTCTTGATAAGCTAAAATTGTCATTATAATTATTATTCCAACTGATATTATCAGAAATTTGTTTAATAAAATTATATTTACATCAGTTTTTATACTTTTAAAAATTTGGGACAATATAAATGTGCAAACCATTACGGGCAACATCTTAGAGAGATTGGACAATGTGCAAAAGAACATTCCTCTTTTCAATAATTTATATTCGTCATTAGTTAGATAATATTTTTTCTTGATATTATTAAACATTTTATAACCTCCAATTAGATGTTTTGAGATGCTGATCCCACATTTTTTTATAAAGCCCATTTAGTTTTAATAAATCTTTGTGATTTCCTTGCTCTATAATATTCCCATTATCCATTACAATAATATTGTCACAATCAATTACAGAAGACAGCCTATGGGCGACTAAGATTATAGTTTTATCATTAGAGATATTTTTTATCGCTTGATTTATATAATATTCATTCTCCGAGTCGCAACCACTTGTGGCCTCATCGAAAGCCAAAATATTAGAATCTTTTAAAAATGCCCTTGCAAGAGCAATTCTTTGTCTTTCTCCGCCAGAAAGATATATTCCTTTCGAGCCATAAATACTTTCAAGACCTTCTGGAAATTTTGCAACAATATCCTCACAGCGTGAAGTTTTAAGCGCCTTTTTCACTTCGTCTAAATCGGCATCATTATTTCCAATGCGGATATTTTCTAATAGACTTATATTAAACAATTGGCTATCTTGGAATACGAAAGAAATATTTTTCATTATTGCCTTATGAGATATATTTTTAAGATTTACATTGTCTATATAAATATTTCCTGAATCGATTTCAAAAAAACGCCCCAATAATGATAGTATTGTACTTTTTCCAGAACCTGAATGACCAACAATTCCAACTTTCGTGCCAGATTTTATTTCAAATGAGATATTTTTAATTGCTCTTTGCTCTTGATCTGGATATGAAAAACTCACATTTACAAATCGAATATCGCCATTTTTTGGAAATTCTAATTGCTCATCTATGTTCATATCTCGCACGGTGGCTATTGCTTCAATTCTATCGACAGCTTCTTTTGCTTGAATTAAGTTTTCTCCAGTCATCATTAGCCTCATCATAATAGTTGATATTAGAGGACTTAGCAAAATAAAAAACACTAAATTTAAAAATACTTCACTCTTATCGATAGTGTGATTATAGATATAAACTGCCATGATAATTAAAAATAGAAAGAAACTATTTAGCGATACAGTAAATATTGTCTTTGGAATTTGACAACTCTTAGCATAAGATAATGTCAAATCTCTATATTCAATTATAGTCGAGTGAAATCTTTTAAAACTGAAAACTGTCTGCTGAAAAACTTTTATAATCGGAATTCCTCTCACATATTCTACGGCTTCTTTATTAATTTTTTCTTGCGCAGTCATAATTTTTCCCATCATATTCTTATTTTCTCCTCCCATCATAGCTTTGAGACAAAAATAACTTATGACTAATGGAATAAAACAGACTGCACCCAGCCGCCAGTCGAAATAAAAGAATGTACTTATAATCGCCAAAGGCATAATTAAAGTTGCAGACAAATCTGGCAGTTTATGCGCTAAAAAATCTTCAGTTAACAAAGTATTCTCATCAATTATTTTTCTAAGCTCTCCACTAGATCTGAGTTCAAAATAACCTAAGGGCATTTCTATAATCTTATTCAAAGCCCTAATTTTTAGATTTTTCGCCACTCTAAATGCAGCTAAATGAGAAAATATCAAAGCGATAAAATATAAAAATATACTTAAAGCGGCTGAATAAACTGCCAATCTGCTATAATGATAGAAAGTATTAGTTTGAAGATTTTTCAAAAATATATTTATAATATTATATATACAGACGAATGGAATGATAGATAAAATCGCGCTCAATGCCGATAAGACACATGACAAGATTATTAACCATTTATAACTTTTAGCATACCTTAAAATTTTTTTCATACCGATTCTCCTTTCATTAAAAGCTTCAATATCAAATCTCTTTGGGTTTTAGGGTCGAGTGATAATATATTGTCGCGATTCAACCAACAAATATCTGTACATATTTTCATCAATAATTCATAATCATGTGAAATTATGAGAATTATTTTATCTTTTGCTTGAAATTCCTTAATTCTATTTGCAATTATCTCCATATTTTTGGCGTCTAATCCACTTGTCGGTTCGTCTAGTATATAGACATCTCTATCCAAAAGTTCTGATTGTGCAATTGTCAATCTCTGTTTTTGACCTCCCGATAGAATTTGCGGATGAGTGTTTTTAAATTCAGCTAGATTATAGTTTTCTAAAATTGCTTCAACATCACAGTTTTTGCAATTGAGTTCTAATTCTTCTTGGGCGCTGACTCCAAATAGATTGCTATCGGGATTATTTGATAAATAATAGATCTGTTTTCGTCTTTTATTTTTACTTAGCGGTTTTTTATTATAAATTACTTTTCCTGATTTACAATCCAATATTCCGCTCAATATTTTACCGAGGGTACTCTTTCCGACTCCATTATTGCCTGCTATACCGTAAATATTTCCTGATGAAAATGAATAATTTATATTCTGAAAAATTTTAGTTTCTCTATATGAAAATGACAGTTCTTTAATTTCTAGTCTATTTGAGCCAATTATTCTTTCTCCCGTGGGAACTATATTTTCTAGCTTTAAACTTCTTAAACCCTTAGATTTGTTTTCAGCTTCATTTTCAAAAAATTCTTGATTAGTCTTACAATCTATGATTCTGCCATTTTTCATATAATAAAATTTATCTATAATCTCTTTTAGATAATATAG
>JAUNVH010000041.1:4485-6360 GCA_030537765.1 Tissierellia bacterium
TCCATAATTTTCAGGACCGAAAGCAATTTCATCTTCTACTAATTGAGCAAAGAACTGGCTTTTTGGATTTTGAAAAATTGAGCCGATTAGTTTGCCGATTTCATATAATTCTTTAGTCTTTAAATCAATATCGTCAATTTTAATTTCGCCCTCTAGTTTGCCTTCGTAAAATCTAAAAGCCAAGCCATTGATTATTCTAGTCAAAGTGGTCTTTCCTGACCCGGAGAGTCCAACTAATGCTATCGCTTCTCCATTTGGAATCTGAAGATTGATATTTTTTAATATTGAATCTGAATTGCTATAAGAAAAATTAACATTTTCAATATTTATCATAAGAAAACCCCTTCTAAATATAAAAATAAAAAGATAAGAGCGATAATTATTAGAGAGATCATAAAATCAATTGAAGAAAATTTAATTTCTCTTCGCGAACTATGTTCCCCGCTTGCCGATATACCTCTAACTTCTGCCGCAGCAGCTAATTCTTCCGCCGTCTTCGATGCAGAAAACATCATCGGAACGAATACGTATTCTATCGACTTTAATGGTTTCTTTATGCTTAATATCCCACGTAATGAAAGGGAGTCAAAAATTTCTTTAAATTCATTTATTATAGTTGGGAAAAATCTAATCATAAATATAAATGGTAATGCAATATTTCTATTAAGTTTTAATTTTTTTAGTATATTTGCAATTTCCCCAGGGGGAGTATTTAGTAGTGGAATAGCGGAAGTAAAAACAACAATAATTCTCGTCGTCATAAATAAAAACATCTCAGGCAAAATGACTTTAACTCCTTTTCCACCAGTGATTATATTTATTGTTTGAATAATCGACAAAAACAATCCCGTTTTTAATATTATCGAATATTCTCTTTGCAAAAAGAGATAAACATATAAAAATAAAACTAATAAAAAAAAGACAGTATCTTTGGATATTACTGCCACCAAAAATACTGTTCCCAAAAATACTAATAATTTGACCCTAAAATCTAAATTCTTCAATTAATAACTCCAGTCTTTATAAAATGTTTCTTCGTAATTTTATTGCCTAAATAACAGCCAAGTATTGCAGCAACAACTGTCAGAACCAAAGAGATTGTTATCCATTTTGGGTCAGTATAATATTGTGTTTGAATAGCTATCTGTTCTTCAGATACTCCCGTATTTACAAACGCTTTGTAGAAGAACCAAATCTCACTCATACCATGAGTTGCTCTAGTAAGCGATGTAATAATCCAAGCCAGAGTTATTTTCTTTATATCTCGATAGCTGCCTTCACCACGCATTGATAATTCGCCTAGAATTCCACCTACTAAGAACCACGGAAAAATAAACGGGCCCATAAATACACTTGCCAAAATTCCGTGTAAAATATTATAGATTAAGGTGACGCCCGGCTTATTAACTTTCATTGCCATATATACAAAAAATGGACTGAGTATAAAAGCAACACATACAGCGTTTAAAATCATATTAAAAAACATTGAAGCTCCTGTAGCTATAGAAAACGCTAAAAATACAACTATCATAATTGCTGAAAATATTCCAATAGTAGCAAGATCTTTGACAGTGAGCTTTTTTGAGACTTCCATAATTAAACCTCCTTTATCATTTCTATGTCTATATGATAATGGATATTAATTATAGTAGTCTTGTCACATCGGACAAAATATGTTTAATCAGACAAGAGTTTATATTCATGAGGAGTTAAATTGAACATTTTTTTAAAAGCTTTCGAAAAACCAGCTTGGTCTGAATAGCCGACGCTCAAAGCTATATCGATTAAATTCATATCCGTAGTTCTAAGCAGTTTTGATGCATTATCTAATCTGGTCTTTCTTAAAGTATCATAAATAGTTTCGCCATAAACAGT
>JAUNVH010000041.1:6460-12212 GCA_030537765.1 Tissierellia bacterium
CATATATGTAATAGTTCCATCTTGCAAAACACATTCAAATCTGCCTTCAAAACAATAATTTATTTCATAGATTTTAGAATCTACGCAATTGTTTAAATTCTTCTCTAATTTCTCAATATGAATATCATTATACTCGACGGTGAAACCAGAAAGTATATTAAATCTTTTTATATTATATTTATCAGTTTTATAATCTATTGAAAAAAGTCTACTACTCATAAAATAACCTTTCATTTATTAGTTAAAATTCAAAACCCACTTATTAAAAAATTTTGTCAATACCACATTCTTCAATAGTCAAATTTAGAATAAAATATTGCTTAAATTTCTATATAATCAAATTAATCTATTCTTTATTCAATTTATAACATAAAAATTAAATGATTTCAAATATCAAAGTCTCAATTTTATTTTAAAAAAATCTCCCAAAGTATGAGAGATTTTAAAAGTTTATTTCATCTTATTCACAATTTAAATTACCAATCTATAAATATATGACGGATGAATTATATCTGTTTTTCGTTTTTGGAAACTTGATTCTTTGTAGATTTTAAAGCCGCATTTTTCTAATACTCTTTTTGAGGCTGTATTGGCTTTTGCGACTTCAGCTTCTAATATATTTATATTATTTTTTATTGCGAAAGTGACTAATGCTTTGACGATTTCAGTGCCATAATTTCTGTTCCACTTATCTTTATCTACTGTATAGCCTATTGACCAAATTTTTCCATCTTCTTTTCCAATGCAGCAAGTGCCTACTGTTTCTTTACTGTTTTTATCTTCAGCCGTTAGCATATAAATATCTTCCCATTCATCCATTCCGATTAACAAAAATCTCAAATGATTAGCGCTTTCGTATTTTTCGTCTATCATATATTTGCCCGCCTCTTCGTCGTTCCAATTTTTTATTGCAAACTCGGCATCACTTAGCTTCATGGAACGAATTTTTAATCTCTCTGTGTAAAATGGTTCTATTTTCATTTTAAATAAAGATTCAGCGCAATATTGAAATACAAAGTGTCTGCCTTATCGAGAACATTGCTGTAATGATAGTTTGTAATTTCTAGCATGAAATCTTCTCCTTCAAATTTTATCTGATATTTTTCATTTGCTTCATTGTTTTTATCATCGATACTTTCCAATTCTTTTGATTTTGTAAATACATCAAATTTATAAATCTTTTTGCCTGTATCTACATTTAATATTTTGCCATCTTTCGAATAGAGCTTATAGTTTCCAAATTGTAAAATTTCACCTTCCATTTTATCATAAATATTTATGTTACTTGCCATTTGGCTATAGTCTTCAATTGAAATTAGTCCCATATATTCTTTGCTGAAATTTGCTGAAATATAATTTTCGTTTTCCATTGAAACGTCGGTGTTTTGGTTAAAGATTTTGATAGCTGGTGTTTGAGTCGTATCCCATGCAATTTCTTCTTGAAAATTGTCGGATACCATAAATCCAAATGGTGGCAAGAAGATTATTGCAGCCAATATTATTATCATTATGCCCAGTTTATAATCGGCTTTTTGAGCTTTAAAAGCATAGTAAAATAGCCAAGCTGCAACAATGATATTGATAAGTATTCCATAACGCATAAAGTAGCCTTCAAGTAGCATTGAATAGCTAAGAATTGAAATTCCCATAAGAACTGCTACTATGCGCCTGAGTTTTTGATTTGTATCTGCAATTTCTGATAATAAAAAGCTCAAGAAAAATAGTGCAAATATAAAATAATAGCTATAAAATTCTATTGTGATATTTAATCCAAGCTTTTTTTGTACAATCATAATTATAGAAAGAGTGGCTATAATAATGCTTGCTATGGGCAAAATCTTTCCTACAATGGCTATAAAGAAACTGCTAGGAGCTTTTGAATCTTTATAATCGAGCATTAATATACATAATGCCAATGTCCAAGCTACGGCATTTGCGAGCCTAAATGGCCAGCTATAATAATCAATATTTGCATTAAAAATTGTATTTGCTAATGTGACAATTAAAAAGATACTAAAATAGATTATGCCAAAATAGACTGCTGCAATTAAGATTCTTATGAGCCTTTGTTTCATAGTGTCAACAAAATTTTCTTTGGAGCCGATATAAAATACTGCAATTATTATAAGCCAAAGAGCCGCCAATGAATTGAGCGACAAATAGATTATTCTATATTTTGTAAAAATGAATAATAGATAGCTTAGAAAAATCGCAAATAGAATTATTATTTTTGCAAAACTCTTTTTATTTCTCAACATATAAAATGCAATCACGCTTGGCCCAAGGAGCAGACTAAGAAAGTATGCTCCCGGGATATTTTTATAAAAAAGTTGCGTGATAAACATCAAAATTATAAGAATATAAGATATTAAATTTTCTTTTTCAAATTTATAATTTAGTTTCATCAGTTTCTTTCAGTCCTTCTTTTACTATTTCGACAGCTCTCTTTATTGTGCTTTCTTCAAACGGATTTGGAAGGCCTGTTGATTTTACGAGTTCTAAGAATGACTTTGAACCTCCAAGTTTACATAGTTCTAAATAGATATTCAAGGCATTTTCATAATCTTCTTTCATAAGTTTATAAAATCCTATTGCGCAGATCTGAGCCAATGTGTAATCGATATAGTAAAACGGTCTTAAGAATACATGATTTTGTTTAAAGAAAAATCCTCCGCTTTCTAAAAATTCATTGCCGTCATAATCTCTTTGTGGCTGATAGATTTTTTCTAGTTCTCTAAATTTATTTCTGCGCTCTTTAGGCGTTGCATTTGGGTTTTCATAGACATAATGTTGAAAATCGTCGATTAATGCTCCATATGGCAAAAATTCCATTGTACCGGCAAGATGTTGATATCTAAATTTTTCGGCATCTTCTTCAAAAAATTTGTCCATATAAGGCGTTGTGAAAAACTCCATACTCATCGAATGAATTTCGCAAGCTTCCAATGTTGGAAATAAATATTCAGAAAGAATTTGCTTTCTCGATAGATAGCCTTGAAGTGCATGGCCCGCTTCATGTGTCAATACGACGACATCGTGCGCAGTGCCGTTCATATTGGCAAATATAAATTGCGCATCATAATCGGGAAGCATTGTGCAGTATCCGCCAGACATTTTGCCATCTCTGCTCAATAGATCGAATAGTTCATATTTTGTCATCTGCTCAAAAAATTCTTTAGTAATTGGACTGATGTCTGAATACATTTCTTTGGCATATTCGATTAAGGTTTCAGGTTCGCCATGCGGATTGGGATTTCCATCTTTAAATTTTAAACTCTCGTCATAATATTTAAGTTCATCATAGCCTAAACGCTCGATCTGCTTTTTATAAATTTCTTGAGAAAATGGCACTACATATTTTTTAATAGCTTCTCTATAAACTTTTACATCTTCTGGGCCATAATCGCTCCTTTGCATTTGAAGATAGCCAAGTTCTATATAGTTTTTAAATCCGAGTTTTTTAGCCATTCTGTCACGAATTTTTACTAAGCGATCATAAATATCGTCAAATTCTTCCATATGGTCTGTAAAATATTTGAAATAGGCTTCATTCGCCCTTTTTCTCAAATCTCTATCGGTCGATTGCATCAGGGGCGCAAGTCTCGAAAGTGTATAGATATCTCCATCAAAGTCGATTTGTGCCGCTGCTATTAGATTTTGATATTCGTTTGAGACTTTATTCTCTTCTACTAAATCTTCTATTATTTCTTTGCTAAATGTCTTTTTCTCCATTTCATAGAGATTGAAAACATGTTTTCCAAAATGCTCTTCTAATTCCTTTTTATATTTAGAATTTAGGACTTCTGTTTGGAAATTTGATATATATTCTTGAAGCTTTGGACCATTTTCGTCAAAAAATTCCAATTCTTTTTTATAAAATTCATCTCTAGTGTCGATTGTATAACGTATATGCACCAATGTGCCTTGAGTTGCCAATTGGCGTTTTAATTTGTCTACTTCGCCAATAATCTCAATCTGTTTTTCAAGATCTGTTGTTTTAAATTTTTCTGTCAATTCTTTTACCTTTTCGATATAGCCTTTCACATCTGGTCTTTTATAAGGCATATCTTTAAATTTCATCATTTCGATCTCCTCCTTTTCATATCAGTTCATATTTACCCAATTAATATTTCTTCTGTTCAAAAATATTTTTTGATGATTGACAACTAAGTATCAGATGATATAATATCTAATAGGAAAACGATTTAGTTTTCTATATGATAGCTTCAAATACTATTTGTATAATAAAAATGGTATAATATATGTCGTTGAAAGGGGGATAGTTTTTATAAATTTTTTTAATATTTAGGAGGTTGTTATGTACGCTAAATTTATCGGCACATTGAGTAATTATCTCTATACTTATGTGTTGCCAATCATTCTCATCGGCGGCGGAATATTTTTCTCAATTAAAACTGGCTTTGTGCAAATGAGACTTTTGGGAGAATCTATAAGAATTGTGCGTGAACCTGCCAAAGATGAAAGAGCTATGTCATCGTTTCAAGCTCTTATGGTATCGACGGCATCTAGAGTCGGTACGGGAAATATTGTTGGCGTCTCTGCTGCTATTTGTGTTGGCGGGGCAGGCGCTGTGTTTTGGATGTGGGTTGTCGCATTTGTTGGAGCAGCTTCGGCATTTGTCGAAAGTACTTTGGCTCAGCTTTATAAAAAGCGTGATATAACTGGCGGCTCTTATGGTGGACCGGCCTATTATATCGAAGACGGACTTAATAAAAGATTTTTGGGTATGATTTTTGCTATTGTTCTAATTTTAACTTATATGGTTGGATTTAATATGTTGGCAGGCTTTAATATTAATACTGCTTTCGCAACTTATGATTTTTATAGTCCCACAATTACCCCAAAAATTGTAGGCGGACTTCTTGCAGCACTTACGGCTTTTAGTATTTTCGGAGGCGGTAAGAAACTTAGTGAAATCACTGGAGTATTGGTTCCTGTGATGTCAGTAATTTATATTATAACTGCGTTAATAATCGTAATAAAGAATATAAGCATTGTGCCATCAGTCTTTAGAGATATATTTGTTCAAGCATTTGATTTTAAAGCAATCTTTGGTGCATTTGCTGGTTCTGCAATAATGCAAGGTCTAAAGCGCGGTCTCTATTCAAACGAGGCAGGTATCGGTTCAGCACCGAACGCGGCAGCTGCAGCAGATACAACGCATCCTGCAAAACAGGGTCTAGTTCAAATGATGAGCGTCTATTTAGATACTTGGGTGATTTGTACGGCAACTGCGATTATGCTATTAGCTTCTGGAGTTGCACCAACTTTAGAACTCAAAGGCGCTCCTTATAATGTGGCGGCTTTAGTCAATAATTTTGGTTCATTTGGTCAACATTTCTTGACTTCGGCATTATTCTTATTTGGCTTTACTACCTTGATTGGAAATTATTTTTATGCAGAAGCCAATTTGAAATATATAGTCAAAGATAAGATCACTCCTGCAATATTGACAGCTTTTAGAGTATTGGCAATAGTAATAATCTTTTTTGGAACTGGTTTGGAATTTGGAGTCGCTTGGGATACGGCAGATGTACTTATGGCAACCATGGCGATTATAAATATTCCGACAATTTTCATATTAAAAGATCAAGCTATCGCATGCATGAAAGATTATCAAAAACAACGTGCAGAAGGTAAAAATCCGGAGTTCAAACGTGAATATATCGGTATGGAAACAAAAACAGATTTTTGGAATTAACTATAAAGCCCAAGTTTATGCTTGGGCTTA
>JAUNVH010000042.1 GCA_030537765.1 Tissierellia bacterium
GGTTCTTCTTTAGCAGTTTCTGTGGTTTCAGTTTCTGCAGGCTTATCTTTTGCTTCATTTGGCTTATTTCCGCATGAAGTCAAAAAGCTAAGAACCATGGCCGCAATTAAAATCAATAATAATGATTTCTTATTTTTTTGAAACATTTAAATCCTCCATTTATTCCTTTAATTTTTGATTGTTTGGCGCCATAACGATTTTATTATGGCATTAATTGATTTAGGCTTTCAATTAGCCGAGATTAAACTTCATATTTCTTCATATTTTTTATACTCTATTTATTTGCTTTAGATATTCTAATTTAGGGTAGATAAGAAATAGATTCGAGAGGTGTTTTATGAAAATGAATTTAAAATTACAAAGTGATTATTATAATAATTTAGATTCTTTTTTCTATCAAAAGATTTTACCAAATAAATTTGAAAATGGAGAATTGATCTTTTTAAATTATGAATTGGCCCTAAAGCTTGGGATTGATCCAAATTTTTTAAAAGAGAATTATAAAATATTTTTAGGCGATTTAGATAATTTAAAAGATATAAATCCTATTGCGATGGCTTATTCTGGCCATCAATTTGGTCATTACACAAGGCTTGGTGACGGTAGAGCTATTTTACTTGGAGAATATAAAGATGCTTTTGGCGTGCTTTGGGATATTCAATTAAAAGGTGCGGGCAAGACCAAATATTCTCGCAGAGGAGATGGACTTTGTACCTTTTCATCTACTATTAGAGAATATATTATTTCTGAGAGCATGCATTATTTAGGCATTGATACAACAAGACCACTTGCAATTTTAAAAACTGGTCATCCCGTATATAGATATGGGGCCCAAGCTGGGGGCTTGCTCGTTAGAGTTTCCAAATCTCATATTCGCTTTGGCACATTTGAATATGCCTATGAAGCGGGAGGAGATGATAGAGTAAAACAACTTGCAGATTATGCAATCGAGAGATATTTTCCTGAATTTAAAGATAAGCGAGCAAAATACTTTTTGTTTTTAGAAAAGATAGTAGACACTCAAGCGCAATTGATTGCAAAATGGATGTCTAAAGGCTTTATTCATGGAGTAATGAACACCGACAATATGAATATTTCAGGTGAAACGATAGATTATGGTCCATGTGCATTTATGGATTATTATAATCCCGATACAGTTTTTAGTTCAATCGATTATTTTGGTCGATATAGATATAGAAATCAACCAAATATTGGCAGATGGAATCTCTCTTTATTTGTGCAGATTTTTAAAAATTTAGTCGGAGAATCATTTCATCAAAGATCGGCGCTTGTCGCACTTTACGAAAGCTTTATGCCATTATATGAAAAGTATTATTTAAAAGAGATGTTAAAAAAAATTGGCATAAATAAGATAAGAGAAGGCGATAAAGAGCTTATTGATATGCTCTTAAAGCTATTGGAAAAATATAGAACAGATTATACTAATTTCTTTTATGAATTGACCTTAGGTATTAGAGAAGAAAAGATATTCCAAACTAAAGAGTTCTTAGAATTCGAATCACTTTGGATGGCGAGAATTAAAAAAATTGGACTAAATGCAATAAATTCTAGGATGAGAAACAATAATCCTAAAATTATTCCTAGAAATCATTTAGTAGAAAGAGCAATAAAAGAAGCAGAAGAGGGCAATTTTAATTTTGTGAAAGAATTTTTAGAATACTTAAAAGCTCCTTATGAATACGAAGAGTATTTGCCTAAAGAATTTAAAGAGCCTATGCCTTATGAAGATTTAGTTTCGTATAAAACTTATTGCGGCACCTAAATCTCTTCTTCATTAGTTTTAATTTTAACGACTATAAAATAATAATGTATTAATAAGATTATCATCAACAGAGCTTTTATGTAAATATTTTTCATAAATATTAGTCCAATTGAGAATAATAGAGTTATCATTGCCAAAATTTTTATTTTTCTTTTCATCGGCATGCCACGTTTTTCAAATATCGGTTCAATATTTAATTTATAAATTTTTGTATTTATAAACCAATTATTGAATTTTTCGCTGCCTCTTGTAAAACAGGCGGCAGATAGCAACAAAAAGGGAGTAGTGGGAAGAATGGGCAGATAAATACCAATGATTCCCAGTCCTAAAAATATAAATGCTAAAAATACAAATAAATATTTCATTGAAATTCTCCTAGTAAATGATTTGTATTATCAGTATATCAAAGAAAAATTGAGATGTAAATCGCCTAGGAGATCAAATAAAATTTTTGACAAAATGCTTTAAATATTTAAATAATATTTAAAAATTTAAAAAATTCAAATTGGTTAGTATAAAGTTTTATAAAAATTTTATTATCTGAAACCATAAAATAATTAAACTGAGATTGCATTGAAAGTGTATTTAAAGAATAAATTTTTAAAGTAGGAGGGTATTATGAAAGACGAGAAAGAAATGAAAGCTGAAAAAATGGAAATGGATCCAACTAAGAAGAACGGTTTAGGCGATCCACTACCAAGTAGAAATCAAATTGTCAACGACCCGATATTAAGACGCGCGGGCGGTCAGATTGTTGACAATAATGAAGACTCAATGACTGCCGGCGAAAGAGGTCATATCTCAATTCAAGACATTTGGCTATTCGAAAAACAGGCGCATTTTAACAGAGAAGTTATTCCAGAAAGAAGAATGCATGCCAAAGGCTGGGGTGCATGGGGCGAATTTACAGTAACTCACGATATAACTAAATATTCGAAAGCAAAAGTATTTTCTGAAATCGGAAAAAAGACAAAAGTCTTTTCTAGAATGTCAACCGTTGCAGGCGAAAGAGGAGCCGCAGATGCAGAAAGAGATATTAGGGGCTTTGCTGTTAGATTTTACACAGAAGATGGCAATTGGGATGTTGTTGGAAACAATACACCAGTATTTTTCTTCAGAGATCCAATGAAATTTATCGATTTGAATCACGCAGTAAAAAGAGATCCCAGATCGCATCTCAGAAGTCCAAATACTAATTGGGACTATTGGTCATCACTTCCAGAATCATTATTACAGACTACAATAATTATGAGTGACAGGGGTATTCCATCTTCATTTAGATTTATGCACGGATTTGGTTCACATACCTATTCGATGATAAATAAAGATGGCGAAAGATTTTGGGTGAAATTTCACTTTAGAAGTGCTCAAGGCATTCAAAACTATACAGATCAAGAAGCTGAAATGGTCGTAGGTAAGGATAGAGAAAGCCATGGTAGAGATTTATATGAAGCTATTGAGAAGGGCATGTTTCCAAAATGGAAACTCTATATTCAAGTTATGACTGAAGAGCAGGCCAAAAATCATCCTACTAATCCATTCGATTTAACGAAGATGTGGCTAAAAGAAGACTATCCACTAATTCCTGTTGGCGAATATGTGTTGAATAAAAATGCTGATAACTATTTCCAAGATGTGGAGCAAGTTGCATTTAGTCCAGCAAATATTGTGCCGGGAATTGCGCTTTCACCAGACAGAATGTTGCAAGCCAGAGTGTTTTTCTACAGCGATGCGCACAGATATAGACTGGGCGTAAATCATCATCAAATACCAGTAAACTCTCCACAAGGCGTAGAACATCCACATGATTTTCATAGAGATGGAGCTATGAGAGTTGACGGAAATAAGGGCAGCGAATTGCATTATGGTCCTAATAGTTATGGTGGCTGGCAAGACGACCGCAGCAAGGAAATTCCGACAGACGAGGCAGGACCTGTCAGACGTTATGATTTCAGACAAGATGATCACGACTATTATACTCAACCGAGAATGTTATTCAATAGAATGACACCTGAGCAACAATTAGTATTATTTGAAAATACTGCTAGAAATATGGGCGATAGCACATTGCAAATCAAACATAGATATATCAGAAATTGCTATGCAGCAGATCCTGCATATGGTGAGGGCGTAGCAAAAGCTTTAGGAATTGACATTGAAGATGTCGATTTAAGACCAAATAATAGTGCTTCGCGCGAAGAATGGGAAAAAGACAATGCTAGAGATGCAGATAAAAACACTCCGACCAAACCTGCTGATCCTGAAACGGCAAAAGACTTGCCACCACAGGGCAGGGATACAAATGTCGAAGATCCAAAAACTCTAACAGATTGGCAAAACGACCCATATCTATTATAAGAAAATCAACGCAGCTGTTGCAAAATGACTAATAATCATTTTGTAACAGCTTTTTTTATCTAATTGGGGAATAATTTTTATTGACTTATTCGATACTATATTTATTAATCTAAGCATAATATTTATTTCACATGATTTTGAGATATATAAAATCATTTATTTGTCATTCATATAAGTATTTTAGACAGGCGTTTGTGCGCTTTTTCAGTGGGATAATGTTTTATTTGAAATAGTTTCATATATTATTAATCCTTACTAATGAGTTTTATTTCATTTTCACGAGGATTATTAATTTGCTTAAAGAGAAAATTAAAACATTAAGATATATTTAAGCTTTTATAGAAAAGGATTATTTAAGTATTATTATGGTACAATTAAAATAGCTTAAATATGAGGTGATAGTATGAAAGATAAAAGCTCGAAAAAAATATTTATAGTAGCAATTTTGTTGGCGGCAATACTATATCTACCAATAAGAATGTATATATTAGGTGTTCCTTCCGATTATCATATTTCAGATATAAAAAAATCGGGAGATGAAATGGTAATAACAGGTGAGATTATAGACTCTGCAAAAGCATATACAAGACATAATTTTAGAAAAGATAATAGCAAAAAGACTCTAGAAATTTATGGCGCATTGAGTTCATTTCTCCACAAGAGTTCAAGATTTGAAATCAGAGAAGAAATAGGAATACCTATGTATATCAAAGATAAATATATAGACGAATGGGGAAATATATTAGATAAAAAGACTATTGAGATTTATAATCACAAAGTAAAATACATAGGCTCAGGCTCTGAAGTAATCAATCTACTTAGTACAATAGATATTGGAAAAAATTTTGGTGAATATAAAGTTGTATTAGAAACTGATGAAAAGCCATATGTTTTAAATATCAATCTAAATGACGAAATAGATAGAAAAGATTTAGATAAAAAACTAATAGAAATGAAAAACTTTGGCATAATTATTTTGCAATTGATCGAAAATGCAGACGAAATCAATTATAATTACAGCACAGATTATAAAGCCAATAGTTTAAATATAAAAAAATCGGACTATGCCGATATAAAAATTACTAGCCCATTAGATTTGCAAGAATTAATAGACAAATTGGAAGTGAATTAAATTGATTGAAATTAAAAGGGCAAATAAAGAAGATATAAAACTTATGAGCCAAATTCATGCTAGATCTTGGAAACAGGCATATAAGGGACTATTGCCACAAAGCTATCTCGATCAGTTAAAAGAAGATAGATGGGTTGAGATAATGACTAAAAGTTTTGAGAATAAAAATTTTGCTGCATGGATTGCTTTATTTGATGGCGAGGCGGCAGCTTGTATTTGCGCAGCTAAATCCATGTATAGACGCTATACTAATGATTGGGAACTGATATCGCTTTATGCTCTCGATAAATTTTGGGGCAAGGGCATTGGCAAAAAGCTTTTAGATACGGCATTAGAACATGGAAAGACTAAAGGATTTAAAAGGGCTGGTCTTTGGGTTTTAGATAAGAACGAAAGAGCCATAAAGTTTTATGAAAATTATGGCATGAAAAAAATAAATGATAAAATATTTTCTGAAATCGGAGGAATGAAAACGACCGAAATTAGATTTGTAATTGATTTATAAAATCAAATAATAAGTTCAAAATAGATTCAAATTATTGATTGTTAATATCAATTTACGCAGTTTAACTATATTATTTGATTGTTAATATCAATAATATTTATAAATTGTATTAATAATTTAATTAAATTATTATCTTATTGAAATAACTTGCTTATAGCGAATCTATATTATATAATAATTCGTGCAAGATAGTTTAAGGAGGTAATAAATATGAGTTTAAAAGGAACAAAAACAGCTAACAATTTGTTAACAGCATTTGCAGGTGAATCACAAGCAAATATGCGTTATACTTATTACGCTAAACAAGCTAAAAAAGACGGATATGTTCAAATACAAAATATTTTTGAAGAGACTGCTAGAAATGAAAAGGAACATGCTAAGAGATTTTATAAATTCTTGAGAGAGGATCTAGAAGGCGAAGCGCTAAATGTAGATTGGGATTTCCCAGTAAATTTCCAAGACACTAAGGCTAATCTTAAAGCAGCTGCTGATGGAGAATTTGAAGAACATTCTGATATGTATCCAGAGTTTGCAAAAGTTGCTGAAGAAGAGGGCTTCAAGATGATCGCTCATGTATTTAGAGAAATTGCAGAAGTTGAAGAAAGACATGAGAGAAGATTTAGAAAACTTTTAGAAAATATTGAAAATGATAGAGTTTTCCAAAGAGAAGAAGAAGTAGAATGGAAATGCGACAATTGCGGATATATCCATAAGGGCAAATCAGCTCCTAATAAATGTCCAGCTTGCGCTCATCCACAAGAGTACTTCGAAATATTTAAAGAAACTTATTAAAAACTGGCCTCCTAAGGGAGGCGTTTTTATTAGTCAAATTTGATTTTGAAATATAAATTTTTATTAATTTCAGTTGACAATAGATTTAAAAATGATTATATTATTATTTAGGGAATGAAGTTCTCCCTCGGGTGACCGAAACCGCAATTAATGCTGATGACTTCTGTATTGATTTACAGATTCATCAGCTTTTTTTATTTAAAGGAGAGAAAAGATATGTTGTTTTCACTTGCATTATTATTTTTGATAGGTATGCTTTTTGGAAAAATTTTTGAAAAACTAAAATTGCCAAAGCTCGTGGGTATGCTCATTACAGGCATAATACTTGGGCCTTATTTATTAAATCTATTAGATGAAAAAATACTTGCAATATCGCCAGAATTAAGACGAATTGCATTAATAATAATCTTACTAAGGGCAGGTTTAAATCTAGATATAAAAGATTTAAAAAAAGCTGGAAGACCGGCGGCACTATTGTGCTTTTTGCCGGCGAGCATAGAGATTATCGGAATGATGATATTTGCGCCAAAAATTTTTGGTGTGAGCATTATAGAAGCGGCTATTATGGGAGCAGTAGTTGCGGCAGTTTCGCCAGCAGTAGTCGTTCCAAGAATGTTAAATTTAATGGATAGAAATATAGGCAAAGAAAAGGCCATACCTCAAATGATTATGGCAGGAGCTTCTGTGGACGATATTTTCGTAATTGTATTATTTACTGCATTTTTGGGAATGGAAAAAGGCGGAACTTTTGAGGCGTCTAAACTTATAGAAATTCCATCATCGATAATTGTCGGCATAATAGTTGGAATAATAATTGGTTATTTGCTTTCAATTAGTTTTAAAAAATATCATCTACGAGATACTGGAAAAGTGATCATATTGCTTTCGATTGCATTTATATTAGTTACTATTGAAGATTCTATAACTGGAAACATTGGATTTTCAGGCTTATTGGCAATTATGGCAATTGGTGCAACAATGAAAATTAAACTTACGATTGCTTCCGAAAGACTTTCTTTAAAATTTTCAAAACTTTGGTATGGGGCAGAAATTCTATTATTCGTTTTGGTAGGTGCTGAAGTTAATATTGGATATGCATTAAAAGCCGGAACAAAAGCAATACTGCTTATATTTATTGTAATGTGCTTTAGAATGCTAGGCGTATTTTTATCAGTATTCAAAACGAAACTAAATAATCGTGAAAAACTATTTACCGCCTTTGCATATATGCCAAAGGCAACAGTTCAAGCCGCAATAGGTGGAATTCCTCTTGCAATGGGATTAGCTTGTGGCGATATGGTGCTTACGGTTGCAGTTTTGGCAATACTCATAACGGCACCTTTGGGAGCATTTTTGATAGACAGATATACTGGTCTTTTAATCGATTAGAAAATTAAATAGAGAAGTAAAGGTCAGCAATTTAGCTGACCTAAATTTTAATCTTCAATAGAATATATTTTACCTCTTTTAGATTTTAAAAATTCTAATTCTTCTGCAGTAGATTCTCTTCCTAAATCTTCATTTTGATAGGGATATCTGCCAAAGCGTTTCAATACATCTAAATGCATTTGTTCAAAAACTTTTGTCATTTCATCGCCCTCTTTTGCCAATTCATCAAAATACTTTGCTGCCCATTTGTGCAGGCTTAAAGATTCTGAATGCATAAATGGAAGTAGTGCAAATTTCTTCCAATCAGTTGGCAAATCTCTGTATTCGGATAGCTTTATAAGCTCTTGTGCTAAGGCAATCGCCATTTTATCTTGAGTATAAGTCAAAATATTATTGCGCCAAAGATTTCTAGAGAATTGATCTAAAACGATAATTTCTGCAAGTCTGCCTTCACAAGTTTCTCTCCAATGAAATAATAGTCCCTCAGATGCTGCTCTCCATGTGCTTAAAAATTCACTTCTTATGAGTTCATCAAATTCGGGCTCTTCAGTAAATTGCCTTGGAATATTTTTAGGATCGAACCAAAAATCTAATACATCTTTATAATCTTTAATCATAAAATCTCCTCCATATTTCAAATATACCCTTATTACAAAAAAGCTATTTATTTAAGAATATGAAAATAATTTGATAAAATGACACAAATTAATTGAGCTTGATTTCTTGAGGGGGGGTGATACAATGGTAGTATAATAAACTGTGCCTTATTAAATAAATTTTTACATAAATAGGAGGGGATTCAAATGAAAAGAAAGACGATTTTTACAGTAGTAACAATTTTACTTTTGGCTCTTTTATTAACAGCTTGCGCAAAGGATAATGCAAAAGCACCTGAGGAGCCAAAAGATGAAGAAATTGTAGTAGAAAAGGATAATAAGAAAGAGAAAGAATTTGTTCCTGAAGAAGAATATGTTGATGAAATGAGCGATTTAAAAGTCGTGGCTTGTTCGGTAAATGCGGTTAAGGTATTAGATCTTTTAGGATATAAAAATGTAGTTGCAGTTCCCGATGGTGTTGATGAATCATTATATCCAGATGCAATTAGATTTGGTCCTGAAACTAATTTAGATTATGATTTAATAAAAGAGCTTAAACCTAGTATTATAATTGCAGATGGCGAAGTAGATTATGAAGTAAAACCAAGCGATGTACATATTACTAATCAATATGGTCAGAGTATTGGTGCTACGTACTATTCATTCGAAAATATAGAATCTACAAAAAACGCAATTAATAACATAGGCAGAAGTCTTGGCATAAAAAACATGGCCGAAGAAATTGCCGAAAAGCTAGAAACTAATATTTAAAATTTTAGGGTTGTATGGAAATATTCCACACAACCCTTTTTTTATTTCTCTAAAAATGCAAATGCTGATGCAATAAATGTTTTAATTCCTACTGGAATCATACGCTCGTCAATCAATAGATTGTTGCTGTGAATTGTTACTCTGCCTTCGTTTATTTCAGATTCCATTCCAAGCCACATATAAATGCTTGGAACGTATTTTCCAAAGGCTGAAAAATCTTCTCCGCCTGTATTTGGATACTCTGGAAATAAGACATTTTCTTCGCCCAATTCTTCTTTTAGTGCCGGTACAACAGTTTGAAATAGTTCATGATCATTTTTGGTCATTGCATAGCCCCTGGTGTAATTAAAATCGACTTCACAACCAAGACCTTTTCCGACATTCACTGCAATGTTTTCCAACAGTTTTGGCATCTTTTCTGAAACTTTTTCGCTCAAAATTCTGATTGTACCTTCTAGTTGAACGCTGTCGCAAATAATATTATATTTTTTGCCGCCAGAAATTGTGCCAATAGTTACTACTGCATTGTCAAAAGGATCGGTGTTTCTGCTAATTGCAGATTGCATTGCCGTTATTATATGACCAGCTGCAACAATTGCATCTGCTCCTTTATGAGGCTGACTTGCATGTGCAGATCTACCCTTTACAGTAATTGAGATTCTGTCTGATTGCGCCATCATTGCGCCGTCTCTTACTGCTACTGTTCCCAATTTGTTATTCCAAACGTGTAGCGCCATGGCTGCATCTACTTTTGGATTTTCTAAAACTCCTGCATCAATCATATACTGTGCGCCGCCCGTTGGGCTAACTTCTTCTGCCGGCTGGAAACAAAATTTTATATTGCCCTTAATTTTGTCTTTATGTTGAGACAAAATCTTTGCAACTCCAAGCAGTATTGTAGTGTGCACATCGTGACCGCAAGCATGCATAACTCCGTCTATTTTGGAGCTATATTCCAATCCAGATTTTTCAAATATTGGAAGCGCATCAATATCTGCTCTTAAAAGCACAGTCTTTCCTTCACTTGCTCCACGAAGTAGCGCCACAACGCTATATCCACCGACATTAGTTTCAATTTCCAAGCCAAGGCCTTCGAGAGCCTTGGCAATTTTTTTCATTGTGTTTTCTTCTTCATAAGAAAGATCGGGATACATATGCAAATCGCGTCTGAATTTTATTAATTCGTCATAAATTTCATTAATTTTTAATTCTAAATCAGAAATCATAATTTTCTCCTTATATTAGTATTTGACCTCCTATTCCAATTGGTATAGGCACGAACAGATACCAAATAATCATAAATACAATCCATACGAAAAGTAGAATTCCTGCATATGGAATCATTGTACTTAGAAGAGTTCCGGCTCCTGCTTCTTCGTCATACTCTTGCATAAATGCTAAAATTATTGGGAAGTATGGGAATAGCGGGGTGATGATATTAGTTACAGAGTCTCCAAGTCTGTAAAGCAATTGAGTCCACGCAGGATGATAGCCTAGCAAGTACATCATCGGAACAAATACTGGGGCGAGCAGTGCCCATTTTGCAGAGCCTGAACCGATAAATATATTGATAAAAGCTACAATCAATATATAGAATATAAATAGCGGTATGCCTGTAAAACCTGCATTTTTCAAAGCCTCAGCAAGTACTATTGCCAAATATTCTCCAGTATTGGTCCAGTTAAACCATGCGATAAATTGTCCAATTATAAATGCCAATACAATAAAACCTGACATTTTGGCTATCGATTTTGTCATTATATTTGGAACCTCAACGCTGGCCTTTTTGATAACTCCTGCTCCTTTTCCATAAGCAATTGAAACGCTTATAAACATCAAAAGTATTATTGGAATAATGCCTTTCATAAGTGGAGCCTGTGTTGTCAAAGAGCCTGTTTCTGGATTTCTAAGAGGGCTCGTTGCTGGAACGCAAAGTGCTACGATAATTGCAATATAGACTAATAATGCGATAAGAGCATATTTTAAGCCTCTTTTTTCTTCATCTGATACTTCGCTTTTTTCAACTACAACAGTTCCTTCATAAGGGCCTACTCTAGGTTCAACCACATAATTATTGATCAATGTGCCTGCAATAGTTATTACGAATGTCGATGCAATCATGAAAAACCAGTTAGCAGTTACTTCGATATGTGGACCATTTATAATATCTGAAGCTTGATTTGTAATCCCTTGAAGCAATGCATCTGTACCGGCAATCATGAGATTTGCAGTAAAACCTGCAGTAGTTGCCGCATAACCTAAGGCGACACCTGCAATTGGATTTCTTCCCAAATACAAAAAGATTATTCCTGAAAGCGTTGGTACTATAACAATTGCTGCATCAGATGCGAGGTTTCCACAAATACCAATAAGCATTATAACGGGAACTACAAATTTTGCAGAAACTCCCAATATTGTTCTTCTCATAAATGCACTCATAAGCCCAACTTCTTCGGCAAGTCCAATACCTAAAGTCATAGATAAAACAAGTCCCAATGGAGCAAAGCCAGTGAAGTTTTTGACCATCGATGTCAAAGCGAAGACCAAACCTTCTCCGGAAATTATACTTTTAATTGAAACAGCTTCATCAGTCGATGGATTTACCACCGTTGCGCCTTTAGCAAAAAATGTGATGACGGCTATGATAATCATCAATACTAAGAATAGTATGAAAGGATGAGGGATTTTATTTCCAACTCTTTCAATCCATCCTAAGACGCCACCAGATTTCTTCTTTTGAAGACTATTATTTTTCGCCATAATTTAACCTCCTATAGTGAATTTACAGCTAGCTAAGCAGCTGCATATATAGATTATATCATAAGAATATCGCTTTAAACAATTGAATTAAATTTATTATATATATTTAGA
>JAUNVH010000043.1 GCA_030537765.1 Tissierellia bacterium
AAGGAGGGTAAAAATTGATAAGTAATTTAGAAATAGTTTTTAGACTTGCCCTTTCTGCTATTATCGGCGGCATGATTGGAATAGAAAGAGAGGTTAGCAATAGACCGGCAGGTTTTCGTACCCATATTTTGGTAACTATTGGTTCTGCTTTAATCATGCTAATATCGACCACTGGATTTCCAGGGATGGAGGCGCGTTCAGATCCGGCTCGACTGGCAGCGCAAGTTGTCAGCGGCATTGGCTTTTTGGGAGCTGGCACAATTTTGAGAACGGGCAATAATATCAAGGGCCTAACAACGGCGGCAAGCCTTTGGGTTTGTGGTGGCATTGGGCTGGCAATAGGAAGTGGTTATTACTTAGGTGGCATTATGACAGGCGCCATTGCATTTATGACATTGATTCATTTGGGAGCAGTTGATAGAAGAATCATTAGGAGAAAGTATAAAGTTGCAGTAGTAAAATGTCATGAAAGGCCAGGCCTTGTTGGCGACTTGGGACAGGCCTTTGGCAGCCATAAAATAATAATTAAAGATATTAGAATCTCCAGAACTGACGAAGAAGATTTTACTGATGTAGATGATGAATGGGAATTTGGCACGGTCGAGATGGAATTTGTCTTATCTTTGACCAGAGATTTCAATTATGCTACATTCAATCAGATAATTCTTCAAATTGACGGTGTGGAAGAGATAAAATGGGAAGATTGATTTAGCCTAAAGACAAGGGGGAAATAATTTGTACGATGTAATAATTATTGGAGCAGGAATAGCGGGAGCTTCTGTCGCTAGAGAACTGGCTAAATATAAATTGAATATATTAATCTTAGAAAAAGAGAATGATATTTCAAACGGCACCACAAAAGCAAATAGTGGCATAGTCCATTCAGGCTATGATGCAAAACCAAATACATTAAAGGCAAAATTTAATGTCTTGGGAAATGAAATGATGGAAGGTCTATGCGCCGAACTTCAAGTTCCATTTAAGAAAAACGGCTCATTGACACTTGCATTTAATGATGAAGAATATGCTCATCTTGAAGATATGTATGAAAGAGGAATTCAAAATGGCGTGAGCGATATGGAAATTTTAGATGCAAAAAGATTGAGAGAGCTTGAGCCAAATATTAGCCAAGATGCAGTCGGCGCATTATATGCCAAAACTGCTGGCATAGTAGGACCATGGGAACTTGCCATTGCTCTTATAGAAAATGCAATGGACAATGGCTGCGAACTTCGTCTAAATTCAGAAGTAAAAAATATTGAAAAAATGCCAAATGGATTTAGAGTTTATACAGAAAATGAAACTTTTGAAACTAAATATATAGTAAACTGTGCAGGAGTCTATGCAGACGAAATTCATAATATGGTGGCAAAACCGAAATTTAAAATAACGCCCAGAAGAGGCCAATATTATCTTTTAGATAAAAATGTGGGCGATACTGTCACTAGGACAATTTTCCAACATCCGACTAAGATTTCAAAAGGCGTAGTAGTTTTGCCAACAGTGCATGGCAATCTATTAGTAGGTCCAGATGCGGAAAATTTGGAAGATAAGACAGACAAAGACACTACTGACGAAAGAATGAAATATGTAAAAGAAACGGGCCAAAGATCGTCTGATAAAATTGCTTTTAATAAAGTCATCACATCATTTGCAGGCCTTAGAGCTTCTCCCGATACGGGCGATTTTATAATCGAAGAGGCAAAAGATGCCAAAGGCTTTATAGACGTTGCGGGAATTGAATCACCTGGACTTACGGCATCGCCAGCAATTGGAGTATATATTGCAAATATGCTCAAAGAAATGGATGGTGGCTTTGTGAAAAACTTAGGCTTCAATCCAAAGCGAAAAGAAATTATACATTTTATGGAACTTTCAGACGAAGAGAAAAACGAAATGATAAAAAGAGATCCCAGATACGGAAGAATCATCTGCAGATGTGAAAATATAACTGAAGGTGAAATTGTAGATGTAATTCATAGAAATGCAGGGGCAACGACTGTAGATGGCATAAAGAGAAGAATCAGACCAGGCAGTGGCAGATGTCAAGGTGGTTTTTGTCAGCCCAAAGTATTGGAAATTTTGGCAAGAGAATTGGGAAAAGACATCACTGAAATCGTAAAAGATAAAAAGGGATCCAATATTGCAATTGGCAAGACCAAATAGGGAGCGAATATTATGAATTATGATATTGTGGTAATTGGGGGAGGCCCCGCCGGCTTAGCTGCGGCAATTGAAGCTAAGAAAAATGGAATTGAGAAAATTCTCGTCATAGAAAGAGATACGGAACTGGGAGGCATTTTGCAACAATGCATTCATAATGGTTTTGGACTGCATTATTTCAAAGAAGAACTCACAGGCCCAGAATATGCCGAGAGATTTATTGTGGAACTAAAAAAATTAAATATAGATTATAAATTAGATACTATGGTCTTAAATGTGAGCAAAGATAGAGTAGTAACTGCAATAAATACAATAGATGGATTAATAAATATAAATGCCAAAGCCGTTATTTTGGCAATGGGTTGCAGAGAGAGAACTAGAGGCGCATTAAATATTGCGGGCTCTAGACCTGCAGGAGTATATAATGCCGGCATGGCACAGAGACTTATAAATATGGATGGCTATAATGTGGGCAAAAAGGCAATAATCCTTGGCTCAGGCGATATTGGCTTAATTATGGCAAGAAGGCTAGTCTTAGAAGGAGCAGAAGTAATTGGAGTATTGGCTCGTGGAAATTATGCTGCAGGACTTAGCCGAAATGTAGTTCAATGCCTAGATGATTTTGGCATACCTTTGATGTTAAGACATACGATTATAAAAATTAATGGCAAAGAAAGAGTCGAAAGTGTCGTCGTTTGTGAAACTGATGAGTCTAAACGCCCAATTCCCGGCACTGAAAAAACTTATGAATGCGATACAGTTTTACTTTCGGTAGGACTTATACCAGAGAATGAGCTTTCAAATAATATCGACATACCTTTAGACAGAAAAACTGGAGGTCCATTTGTAAATGAAGATATGGAAACAGAAAACGAAGGTATATTTGCATGTGGCAATGTATTACATGTCCATGATTTGGTAGACTTCGTAACAGAGGAGAGCCAAAGAGCAGGCAAAAGCGCTGCTGAATATGTAAAATCGAAATCTAAAAGAGATTATGATTATATAAACACTTTGCCAGGACATGGAGTTTCTTATATTGTTCCGCAAAAGATAAAATTGAAAGAGCACGATAAGAATTTAGAATTCTTTTTGCGAGTAAATGATATTTATAAAAACGAAAAGTTAATTATAAAATTAGACGGCGAAGAAATTAAATCGATTAAAAAAAGACATATGATGCCAAGTGAAATGGAACATATTGTAATAAATGCCGATTTAATAAATAAAGCCTACGCAAAAGAACTTAGTATCGAAATCTCAAAAGAAACGGAGTGATTAATTGATGAAAGAACTGATATGTATAGCTTGTCCTATTGGCTGCCATTTAGAAATTTATGAAGACGAAAACGAAGAATCTGGTCTTAGGGTTGAAAATGCAATATGCAAAAGGGGAGTTAAATATGGAATAAAAGAGCTGACTGATCCTCGCAGACTTTTGACTTCGACTGTAAGAATAAATAGTGAAATTACTTCTAGATTACCTGTTAGAACCGATAAAGAGATTCCTAAAGAAGAAATTTTCAATTGCATGAAACTCATAAATGCGATAGAATTAAAAGCACCTATTAAATGTGGCGAAATATTGGCAAAAAATATATTAGGCACTGATGTCAATATTATAGCTTCTAAATCTATCGATAGATAAATATGAATTTGGAGCAATTAAAAGAAAGTGGGAATGAAATGAAGAGTGATTTTTTCAGCCAAATAGAAGAACATCCTATAATTGCAGCTGTGCATGATTTAACTCAGCTTGAAAAAGCCGTAAAATCACCTTGTAAAATTGTATTTTTATTGTCTGGAGATATTCTAAATATCAAAGACTTAGTAAATACATTTAAAGACAACGGAAAACTAGTCTTTATTCATCTAGATTTAATTGGAGGATTTTCAAAAGATACAAAGGCGCTGGAATATATTCACAAATATATCAATCCCGATGGAATTATATCGACTAAGAGCAATTTGATAAGAGCCGCAAAAGATTTAAATATTTTTACAATCCAAAGAATATTTTTGCTCGACTCATTGGCGCTCATTTCGGGAATTCATTCGATAAAGAGCTTTAGGCCAGATGCCGTGGAAATTTTGCCAGGCATTATGCCAAAAATTATCAAACAAATCAAAACAGAAACAAAAATTCCGATTATTGCCGGCGGATTAATTCAAGACAAGCAAGATGTCATTCAGAGTTTAAACGCTGGAGCAGTTGGAATCTCGACAAGTAATAAAGATGTATGGTATTTATAATAGATGCTCAAAGCAAACTTTTAAGCTTTGAGCTTTTTTATTGCCTTGAATATGTAAACGTTTTGATATATTATAATTTTGAGGAATAAATAATTTTAATAGGAGGTTAAGATGAATTTCGAATTTTTAAAAAAGAGCGATGCTAAAGTTTACGACATAATCCAAAATGAGATCGTAAGACAAAAATCTCATATTGAACTTATTGCGTCAGAAAACTTTGTGAGCGAGGCAGTTTTAGAGGCAATGGGAAGTCAACTAACTAATAAATACGCAGAGGGCTATCCCGACAAAAGATATTATGGCGGTTGTGAAGTTGTAGACCAAGTAGAACAGCTTGCCATTGAAAGAATGAATAAGCTTTTCGATTCAGATCATGCAAATGTTCAGCCCCATTCAGGTGCAAATGCCAATATTGGAGTCTATTTTGCAGTATTAGAGCCAGGTGATAAGGTCTTGGGCATGAATCTATCTCAAGGCGGACATCTAACGCATGGCAGTCCTGTAAATATTTCAGGCAAATATTATAATTTTGTTCCATATGGCG
This sequence comes from Tissierellia bacterium, assembly GCA_030537765.1. Classification (GTDB taxonomy): domain Bacteria; phylum Bacillota; class Clostridia; order Tissierellales; family Peptoniphilaceae; genus JAUNVH01. The sequence continues at coordinate 4,961 of JAUNVH010000043.1, forward strand.
TTAATAGAGAAACTGAAACAATTGACTATGACGAAGTTTTAGAAATTGCAAAGAAAGAAAAGCCAAGACTCATAGTTGCAGGCGCAAGTGCATATCCCAGAGAAATTGATTTCAAACGCTTTAGAGAAATCGCAGACGAAGTTGGAGCCTATTTTATGGTCGATATGGCCCATATTGCAGGGCTTATTGCAGTCGGACTTCATCAATCTCCAGTACCATATGCAGATTTTGTAACTACAACTACACATAAGACTCTAAGAGGTCCGAGAGGTGGCGCAATAGTTTGCAAAAAAGAATATGCTAAAATTATCGATAAATCAATATTCCCAGGATTCCAAGGCGGACCATTGATGCATGTGATTGCAGCCAAGGCAGTCGCTTTTGGCGAAGCCTTAAAACCAGATTTTAAAGCTTATCAAGCACAGACTTTAAAGAATGCAAAAGCACTTGCTAAATCTTTGGAAGATAATGGTTTGAGAATTGTTTCGGGCGGAACTGACAATCATTTAATCTTAGTAGATGTAAAATCTTCAGGACTAACAGGAAAAGATGCCGAGAAAAAATTGAACGACGCTGGAATTGCAATCAATAAAAACACAATTCCATTCGATGAAGAAAGTCCATTTGTAACTTCGGGCATCAGACTTGGAACGCCTGCAATGACGACTAGAGGCATGAAAGAAGACGAAATGAAATATATTGGCGAATTGATTACTAGAACTATTTTAAAAGAAGAGGATTCAGATAAAATTCTTGCAGAAGTAAAAGAACTTTGCAAAAAATTTCCACTATATCCAAGTTTATAAATGAAATTTATTGAGCGATTGAATTTTCAATCGCTTTTTTAATATTCAATTTCCATCTGTTCGCTAGAGTCTTGAAATAATCACTACTATATTATAAAATCAAATACAAATAATAAGTAAAGGAAAATGGAGAATGAAAATAGTAATCGTGGGCGGAGGCAAGGTTGGAGAGACGATTTGCGGTGAGCTTTCTGACAGCCAAGACATTGTTCTAATAGACAATGATCCTCAAGTTATAGAAAATATTTTTTCACAATACGATATACAAGCCGTAGTGGGCAATGGTGCAAATGTAAATGTGCAAATGGAAGCCACTGTGGCTGATTCAGATATTTTTTTGGCAGTTACAAATTCAGATGAGCTAAATATTGTATCGTCAATTATAGCCAAGAAATTGGGCGCCAAATATACAATAGCTAGAGTTAGAAATCCTGAATACCATATGTCTGTTGATTTTATAAAGACTTCATTGGGAATCACATCGATGATAAATCCCGAAGAAGAATCGGCAGAAGTGATAAGTGAAATTTTAAAATTCCCAACTGCGCAAGGCATTGAATCATTTGCTGGAGGGGAAGTCAATATAGTAGAAATTACAGTGGAAGCAGATTCCTTTATTAAAGATATGACTTTAAGAGATTTTGGGGAATCTTTTCAAGGCAGACTCTTAGTTTGCATTGTAGAACGAGGCGATGATGTATTTATTCCTAAAGGCGACACTCGCATTAAAGAAAACGATAAAATTTATGTGACTGGTAATTATGAAGACTTAGATAGATTTTATACAAGTCTTAGAAAATATAATGAACCTGTCAAATCAGTTTTGATCGTAGGCGGTGGAAGGCTTGCATACTATCTGACAAAAAAACTATTAAAACGAAAAGTTGATGTCAAGATAATAGAAATTGATCGCCAAAGTGCCGAAGAACTGAGCCGCGAATTTCCAGAAATAATTGTGGTATCTGCAGACGGCACAGATCAAGATATATTGGAAGATGAGGGCATTTCAGAATACGATGCATGCATAGCATTGACGGGAATCGATGAAGAAAATATCATTATTTCAATCTATGCCAAACATATGAATGTAAAAAAGGCCATCGCCAAAGTCAATAGAACATCTATGTTAAAAATATTGGACCACGTTGGACTCGATACAATCATAACTCCAAAGGGAATAATTGCCGATAAGATTATAAGATTTGTGCGCTCAATTTCGTCAACGAGTGATTCAGCCGTCCAAAAGCTGTATAAATTGGCTGACAGAAGAGTTGAAGCAATGGAATTTGAGGCGGGCAAGACTTTCAAAGGCCAAAATATAAGATTAGCCGAATTGAATATATTAGACAATACTATAATTGCAATCATATTTAGAGATGGCGAATTAATATTCCCTGGCGGTAATGACAAGATTATGCCTAAAGACAGAGTTGTACTAGTCACAACTCATAAAAACATTATAGACTTAGACGATATTGTAATTGAATAAGGTGCAAAATGAACACGAGTTTGATAAAAAACACAATAGGAAAAATTTTGATACTAGAAGCTGGATTTTTGCTCTTGCCTTTGGCAGTTGCAATCTATTATAGAGAGAGCTTTAACAATCTATTCTCATTCCTAATTACAATCGCAATATTATTAGTATTGGGAATTTATTTATCTAAAACAGATATAGAAAATATGAAATTTGGAATCAAAGATGGATTTGGAGTAGTAACACTTTCGTGGCTGAGCCTATCATTTTTTGGTTCATTGCCATTTTTAATCAGCGGTGAGATCAAAAGCTTTGTCGATGCAATTTTTGAAACTGCCTCAGGCTTTACCACAACCGGCGCAAGCATTTTAGTCGATGTTGAGGCGATGAGTCAATCTATGCTATTTTGGCGTTCATTTACTCATTTTATAGGCGGTATGGGAATTTTAGTATTTGCATTGGCAGTACTACCAAAGACGGCAAAAGGCTCAGTAAATATCATGAAAGCAGAAGTGCCGGGCCCTACATTTGGAAAATTAGTATCAAAGATAGATATAACTGCAAAAATTTTATATAAGATATACGTTTCTATGACAGTCGTTTTAATACTAATCTTAATCTTAATCGGCATGAAACCATTTGATGCCATGATTCACGCCTTTGGCGCAGCTGGCACAGGTGGATTTAGCAATAAGGCATTAAGTGTTGGATATTTTGACAGCGCTGCAGTCGATTATGTTTTAGGAATTGCAATGCTACTTTATGGCATAAACTTTAATCTATATTATCTAATCTTAATTGGCCGAGCCAAAGATATTTTTAGAAGCGAAGAATTAAAAGTTTATTTTACGATTGTGCTATTTGCAACTGCATTGATATGTATAGATATAAGTCATCTATACCATTCATTTGCAAATCTAGTCAGAGATGTATTTTTTACAGTAGCCTCAATTATAACGACAACTGGCTATGCCACTGCAGATTTTGCAAGATGGCCTTTATTTTCACATTTCGTATTATTGATGCTGATGTTTTTTGGCGCCTGCGCAGGCTCTACTGCCGGTGGTCTAAAAATCTCGAGAGTTATAATTTTATTTAAATCTGGAATAAATGCCATAAAAGAGGCCATAAATCCCAGAAGAGTAGTTTCCATCTCACATGAAGAAGCGCCAGTTCCAAGAGAAATTGTAAAGAGTGCGCATATGTATTTTATTCTCTATGTGGGAATCTTTATCTCGATTCTATTTATAATTTCGATTAGAATCGACGACTTTACGACGGCATTTTCAGCAGTAGCTGCAACTTTAAATAATATTGGACCAGGCCTTGCTGCAGTTGGTCCAACAGGGAATTATGCCGGCTTTAGTCCTTATGCAAAAGTAGTTTTGACATTCGCTATGATTACTGGTCGCCTCGAGATTTTTCCAGTAATTGCATTATTTGCACCTAATACTTGGCGCAAACGATAGGAAGATAAATATGAAAAATCTTATTAAATTACTCTTTAATAAAGTTACAATCATAGCCGTATTAATAGCGCTTCAAGCGTTCTATTTTGTAATGTTTTTTATAAAGTTAAAAGATTATGCAAACTGGATAACGCCTGCACTAACTTTGCTTAGCATTGCAATGTTTTTGGCTATTATTATGTCTTATCAAAACCCGGCTTATAAAATAGTTTGGATTGTAATAATAGGAATAGTCCCACTTATGGGAGGACTTTTATATCTATTATTGGGCAATAAAAGACCTTCTAAAAAATTAGAGCAAAAGATTTTAAAACAAGAAGATAAATATTTGCCACTTTTAAAACAAAAAAATGATATTAAGCATAAAATGCCAAAGCGCTTGGCTTCTATTTCTAAATATATAGAAGATCAAGGTTATCCTGCCCACGAAAATACTCAAATTGAATATTTTAAAATTGGGGAAGAGATGTATGAGAATATGCTTAGAGATTTAAGGAATGCCAAGCATTTTATATTCTTTGAGTATTTCATAATAAAAGATGGCAAGATGTGGCAAGAAATAAAAGAAATTTTAATTCAAAAAGCTAAAGAAGGCCTAGATATTAGAGTTATGTTTGATGATATGGGCTGTATAGGAGTATTGCCTAAAAACTTCGTAAAAGATTTAGAAGCTAGTGGGATAAAAGTTGCCGTTTTCAATCCATTAGTTCCGTTTTTATCGCTAGTTATGAACAATAGAGACCATAGAAAGATACTCGTGATAGATGGATATATTGGCTATAATGGCGGCATCAATATTGCAGATGAGTATATAAATTTAAAATCTCCTTATGGCCATTGGAAAGACACAGGAGTGAGGCTATTTGGCGAAGCAGTTTGGAATCTCACCATTATGTTTTTAAATATCTGGGGCGCATATTATCCAGACGATTTCGATTATAAAAATTATATGCCAAATAAATTTTATAATGGCGAATTTAAATCTGACGGTTTTATCCAGCCATTTTCCGATTCGCCACTTGATTTTGAAGAAATAAGCGAAAATGTCTATATGGACATTCTTTGGCAAGCTAATGATTATGTATATATATTTACGCCGTATCTAATTATCACTAATGAGATGAATGTGGCGTTAGAGATGGCAGCAAAAAGGGGAGTTGATGTAAGACTCGTAGTACCGGGCATACCTGATAAAAAATCGGTATATCAACTTACCAAATCTTATTTTAATAGACTTATGAAAGCGGGAGTTAAAATTTATCTTTATGAGCCCGGCTTCATTCATGCAAAGAGCTATATATCGGATGACGAGATTGCAATTGTGGGAACAATTAATATGGATTATAGAAGTCTATATCTGCATTTCGAATGTGGCACACTGATGATCAATTCAGAAGCCATAAAAGATTTGAAAACAGATTGCTTCGAAGTATTTAAACTAAGCAAATTGGTAACTGAAACAGATATAAAGAGAGGTCCATTGAGCGATTTAACGAGAGCAGTTTTGAGAGTCTTGAGTCCATTATTTTAATAGCGAAGGAGGAATTTATTGTTAATAAAAGGAAAATATAATACTGCAAAAGTTTTTTCGAAAAATATTGACAAAGAAACAAAATTACAGATTGAAAGATTATTAGATCAAGATTTTATTAAAGACAAATCGATCAGAATAATGCCAGATTGCCATGCAGGCGCAGGCTGCGTCATAGGCTTTACGGCAAATTTAGGCGATAAAATAATACCCAATATCGTAGGAGTCGATATTGGCTGTGGCATGCTCGTGGTCGAACTTGGAAAAATAGAAATCGATTTGAAAAAATTTGATTCTATCGTAAAAAAGTATATTCCAGCAGGAAAAGAGATGCACAATTTGCCAAAAGAACGACATCCCGATATAGAAAAACTCTACTGTTATCGTGAATTAAAAAATTCAAAACGATTTGAAAGAAGCATTGGCACATTGGGTGGCGGAAATCATTTCATAGAATTAGATAAGGACGATTCAGAAAATGTCTATCTCGTAATTCATTCAGGCAGCAGAAATTTGGGTTATCAAATTGCTCAGCATTATCAAAAATTGGCTATAAACTTGCGAAAGGGCATGGATAAGTTTTATAAAGAAAAAGAAAAGCTAATCAAAGAATATAAAGCCAAGGGCAAGAAAAAAGAAATTCAAAAACAACTCAAAAAAATGAAAAGAGAATATAAAAAAATAGAACCCGATTATCCTAAAGACTTATGTTTCTTAGAGGGAGAATATAGATATAAATATCTGCACGATATGAAAATTGCACAAAATTATGCTTCTAAAAATAGAAAGACAATGGCAAAAATTATATTAAATAGAATGTGGAACAAAGATTTAGATGACTATATATATTGGGAGACGATTCATAATTATATCGATCACGATACTAATATGATAAGAAAAGGTGCAATCAGTGCGCATTTAGGCGAAAAAGTTTTAATACCTTTGAATATGCGAGATGGAGCATTAATCTGTATCGGCAAGGGAAATGAAGATTGGAACAATTCAGCCCCACATGGCGCTGGAAGAATTATGAGCAGAAGACAGGCGCATGAAAATTTGAATATGGAAGAATTTAAAAAGCAGATGAAAGATATATATTCCACATCGGTAAGCATAGATACTCTGGACGAAGCTCCAATGGCATATAAGCCGATGGAAGAAATTATCGCAGCAATAAAAGATACAGTTGAGATAGAAAAACATATTAAACCAATATATAATTTCAAAGCAAAAGAATAGTTTTGAACCCGAGTTTATAAAAATTCGGGTTTTTTATTTCAATTGACAACAAAAAAATGAATAGATAT
>JAUNVH010000073.1 GCA_030537765.1 Tissierellia bacterium
CAATCATAATAGCCGGCATAATAAAACTTTGAAAATTCGACAGTTTTGATCTTAATATTTGGCCAATTAGTATTAAAATAGAAGCAAGGGCAAAATCTAAAAATAGATCAGTAACAGTCATACTCTTCCTCCTTAATCTTTATTTCATATAATTTTGATAACTATTTTCAAATTGATAATATCACCGGGAGCAAATGTCCCGGCGAATAAATATTATCTGGCTTGGTAAGCTCTCTCCCAAAGATTTAATTTTGTGCCAAGATTTTTTTTGAGAGCATTTTGATAAACTCTATAACCCCAAGCGACGTCATATACTGGCTGTCCACCTAGACCGAAAATTATAATATCGTCTTCAGATTCTCTTGCAGGAATCTCTCCATTTATAATATCTCCGATATTGATAATTTTTTCATCAGTCATTTTGCCTTCGTGAATCCAATCTAAGAAAAGTCTGCCAATAACTCCCATTGCCAAATTGTTGTATGGATAGTCATCTTCATAAGTAGCTTCTTCATACATTTTCCAATTGTCTACAATAAATCTCAAATTATTTATGGCATAATCAGGATCGAAGCTTCCACTGGAGCTTGCAGTTATTAATGCACCTTTTTTTAGCCATTCTTTTTCAAGTCTTGGATTTGCCTCTCCAGCTGTTGCCAGATTTATTATATCGGCATCGCGAACAGCCTCTTCAATGCTGTCGACAACTAAAACTTCAATATCTGGATACTCGTCATTAATTCTTTTCTTTAATGCTTCTGCATTTTCTTTTACGATATCAAAAATTTTAACAGTCTTTGCATTTTTTGCTTCTATTAAAATTGCCTCAGCTGTTGAAGTTCCAATAGCTCCTGCGCCAAGCAGTGCAACTACTTCTGAATCTTCTCTTGCCAAATATCTAACTCCAACTCCCGGAATTGCTCCCGTTCTCCATGCAGAAAGTAAATTTGCGGACATATGAGCAATCGGCGCTCCAGTATCAGCATCGTTTAATGTGAGCATTAAAATAGATCTAGGCAAATGTTTTGGAATGTTTTCGATATTTGAACCATACCATTTATTGCCACAGAGTCTATATTTCCCACCTAAATACGCAGGCATTGTACAAAATCTTCTATCTGGTCCGTTCTTAGGCATGCCTTCGTGCTCAGGCTCGTCTGGAAACGATACCACCATACCATGAGAATTTTGCAATTTCCCACCCATAACATAGTCACCTTTGCTCAGAAGCTTATAAACTTCTACCATCTCATCAATACATTCTGCCATGTCCATAACTCCAGCTTCAATCATTTCTTTCTCGTTTAAATAGAGAAAATCTACTCTCGATACATCCTTCATTTATATAACCTCCTCAAATTATAGTCCAATTAGATAGCGTTCCGTACTATTATCTACACCTTGTACCATGTACTATATAATACATATTATATCATATCATTACATTATTGCAATAGAATATTTCTGTTTAGCTAAATTATTTTTATTTATAACAGAGTGAGTAGATATTTTTGTTTTCTGCTATATTT
>JAUNVH010000006.1:0-21751 GCA_030537765.1 Tissierellia bacterium
CGAAAATAAGAGTAAATTGCTCTCTAAAAATAATAAATTTTATATTGGCGACAGTTTTTTAAATTCATTCAATATGATGTCTTTAGAAGAAGCAGTTGATTTAGTAAAAAATGGAAGTGATGAATATAAAGCCAATGATAAGAAAGTGGCTTTATATGATTTTAAAGCTATGGCTAAAGCTTCAGCCAATGAAATAAAACTTTTTAGAGCAAAAGCTTTGATAGATAAAATAAAGAAAATCTATGATGAGGATGTCCAATTTAAATTTCTAGATCTTGGTGGCGGTTCGGGAATGATGAGCATAGAACTTGCAAAGGCTTTTCCAAATTCTAAAGGTGTAGTTTTTGATGATCCAGATGTTTTAGAAATTGCTAAGGAATTTATTTTAGATGAAAATATGGAAGATAGAATTGAAATTATTGGGGGCGATTTTTTAACTGATGATATTGGTTCGGGCTATGATTTAATTATTGCCTGCGGTGTTTTTCATTTTGCAAAGAGCTCTTTAGATAATTTTTTTGAAAAAATCTATAATGCTTTGAAAGCTGATGGCTTTTTATGCTCCAAGACTTTCACAGTTTCTGATGATTATTTGAAGCCTGAAAGATTTTTTACCAGATGGCTATCTAGTCATTTGCGCGGAACGAGCTCACTTTTGACTAGTGAATTTTTGGAAAAATCTATTTCTAAAAAATTTATTGAACATTTAGAGACAAAAGATAATAGAGATTTTAGAATTCATAAAAAGAGATAGATATAATTTTGTCTAATCGTATGAAAATATTAATACTTATGGAGGAAAAGATGAAAAAATTTTTTTATTTAATTTTATTTGCTATCTTGGCAATGGGCTTAGTTTCATGTTCAAAAGATAGTTCAAATCCTAAAACTGAAGAAAAGACTATTGAAAATAAAAAAGAAGAATCGAAAGAATCTAATAATGAAGAAGAAAAGGAAGCTGAAAATCTAAAAACTACTGAGCAAACAGATGAAGATGCTGAGGAAAATCGTATTGTAAGCATTTCTCCACCGATTTATTCTATGCTTTGTCAAATGGGTTTAAAGGATCAAGTTGTGGGAGCTAGTCCGCTCACTTTTGGCAATGCCAACGAAAAAGTGCATGCAGAGATTAATCCAAATTATAAAAGTATACAGACTCAATTTATAACTCCCGATTTTAAAGTTAATAAAGAATCGCTTTTGAGTTTAGATCCTACAATTATTTTACTATATGGCAAGTTTCAAGACGAGGGTCTTAGTGAATTAAAAGTACCGGTTGAAAATTTGAAAATTCAATCGATGAGCGCTGAAGATATTAATATTTTTTGGGAAAATGAACTGGCCAAAATTCTAAATATAGAAAATTCTAAAAAAATGGAAAATGCATGGAAAAAGACTCATGAGATTTTAAATGATGTCAATAAAGAGCATAAGCTCAAAGGTCTATATCTATTTTCAAATATTAAGGGCATTATGGTCAGTGGCGGAAATAGCTATGGCGATAATTTCATGAACTTAGTCGGAATAGAAAATGTGGCAAAAGATGTTGCTGGTTTTAAAGAGGGTGCAGGCCAAATTGAGATCTCAATGGAACAGATTAATGAATGGAATCCCGATATCATTTTTGTAGGCGTTGGAGCTTCTGCTAAGGATATGATTGATGGCAATGTGCCAAATCAAAATTGGAGCAATATAGAGGCAGTTAAAAATAGAAAGGTCTATGATATACCGAATGGAATTTTTAGCTGGGGCATGCCCTGTGGCGACTCGCCTTTGATGCCTATATGGATGGCAAGTTGTGTTGATGATCAATTAATAAGCAATGAAGATATGAAGGATATGGTAAGAAAGTATTATAAAGATATGTACGATACTGATATTACTGATGAGACTTTAGAGAGTATTTTCAATTATAAGAATTAAAATGAACATAAAAAAATATCGCAAACTGATTTTAACATTAATAATAATTACTATTATGAGCTTAATTAGCTCAATCTTTATAGGCAGATTTAAATTAGGGATTAAGGAAACGTTAAAATATTTATTTGGAAATGGCGATCCTAATGACATAAAAACATCAGTCTTATTCGATATAAGAATTCCCAGAATTGTTATGGCTCTATTTGTCGGCACGGGATTATCTTTGGCCGGAACGACATATCAAGCGGTGCTGATGAATCCCCTTGCAAGTCCCGATGTCTTAGGCACTTCTTCTGCCGCGGCATTTGGAGCCAGCCTTGGAATATTATTATTTCCAAATTCATTTTTGATAAATTGTATATTTTCTTTCTGTTTTGGAATTTTGAGCATATTTTTAGTATTTATGATTACTAAATTCAAGCGATCAGACGATATACTCTCGATGGTACTTTCAGGAATGATTGTGGGTTCTGTATTTATGTCATTAATTGCCATTATTAAATATGTGGCAGATACTGAAGAAACTCTCCCTGCAATTACATTTTGGCTCATGGGCAGCTTTTCTTCTATAAGCAGAGAACAATTGCTTTATGCCATACCTTTATATATTATAAATTTTGGCATAATATATTTATTGCGCTGGAAATTAAATATCATGTCTTTGGGAGATGAAGAAGCAATTGTGGCAAATATTGATCCAAAAAAACTTAGAGCCATTTTATTAACTACGGCCTCAATTATAGTATCACTTTCGGTTACAGTTGCAGGAGTAGTTGGATGGGTTGGGCTTGTTATTCCGCATTTGGCAAGAACTCTAGTTGGCTATAATCATGGCAGACTAGTTCCTTGTGCAGGCATTTTGGGCGGAGTCTTTTTGCTAATCATAGACAATATTGCGAGAAGCGTTGGATATGCGGAAATTCCAATCGGCATGCTCACAGCATTTATCGGCGCGCCCATATTTATGGTCTTGTTTATTAGAGGGGGCAAAGAAAATGAAAGTTGAAGATGCAATATTTTATTATAAAGAGCATAGGCCCATTTTCAAAAACATAAGCTTTGAATTAAAACCTGGTGAAATTTTATCTATTATGGGCTCAAATGGAGCGGGCAAGACAACGCTTATAAAATGTATTGCTAATATATTAAAACTCAATAGGGGAACTATCGATTTAAATGGGGCAAAGCTATCTTATGTGCCTCAAGGCAAAAAATTAAATTTGGCCTATAATGTGCTAGATTTCGTTTCATTTGGCAGAACGGGACTCAATCCCTATTTTGCAAGCCCAAAGCCGAAAGACTACGAGATGTCTTTCGAAACATTGAAGAGACTAAATATTTCAAAGCTATCAGAAAAAAATATAAATGAAGTGAGTGGCGGAGAATTACAGATGTGTTTTTTTGCTAAAGCTTTGGTGTCAGAACCTGATATTCTAATTTTAGATGAACCAGAATCGAATCTAGATTTTAAAAATCAAAAACGAATTATTGAACTCATAAAAGAATTGGCTCAAGATGGCACAATTGTAATTCTAAATACGCATTTTTTAAATTATGCATCAAATATCTCAAATAAATGCCTGCTCATGGGAGATGGCGAACATGAATATGGTGAAGTTTCAAAAGTGCTAAGTGAAGATAATTTAAATAGATATTTTCAAGTAGATATCAAAAAGACGAGTGTTAAAATTAAAGACAGAATTTATGAAAACTATATAATAATTTAAAATATTTTAAAAATTCCTTCTTTCATGATTGACAAACTAAATTTAAGGTAGTATCATAATTATGAAAGGAGGAATTATTATGTTTGAAATTTATGAAAGGTTACAAATTTTATTAAAAGATGGGGAATTGATTGAACCAGAATTGATTGGACCTTTAGAAACGTATTGCGCATGGGCTTCGATGAATGAGATAAAAGATTTAAAAGGAAATATCGAAATCTATATAAAAAATATGCTCGAAGCAGATGGTGAGCCATTAAAGCTCATATTAGATTTAGCAGAGGAGTCTCAAAAATCTCCGCTGATAAAATTACTATACTTAGACGAAAAGATTTGGGATAAACTTGAGAATATGAAAATTGAAGAGAGAGTCGATCCCAAAAAGCGAGAAGAAATGCTAAAAAAATTAAAAGAGCCAGGAACGATTTACAGAATGATAGCTGTGGACCCAAGTGATTCAAAACTCTTTATCCACATTAGCAAATCAAGTCCCAATAAATTTAATATGCATTATATTATGAATTCTGGAATTTTTCTAAGCGTGGGCGAAAATATCGATATCGAAAAATTTTCTAAGCGCACAGAAGAAGATTTGATTTCGGCTTTTAAAGCTCTATCTGATGAGAATCGTTTAAAAATTTTCAGAATGCTTTTAGAAGAATCGATGACGACATCTCAAATTGCAGAAAAAATTGGTCTAACTTTATCAACTGTAAATCATCATCTAAAGAGCTTGATCAGTGCAAATTTAGTTGGACTAGAAATCAGTTCACACACAGGAAAAGGCGCAAAGTATTTGAGCAATAAAAATGCGCTAAGAGATTTATTTGAATTGTTAGATCTATAAACCCTTTAATAAAAAAGGCTGTTGCAAATAATCAATTTTGCAACAGCTTTTATTTTAAAAATCATGTTCGTTTAAAAGTTTATTTTTTAGATCCCATAGCTTTTGACTATAGTCCACAAAATAGACGTGTGGATTTTCAAATCGTTTCGATTCTGGCCAAAGTTTTTCTACATTGGAAAGTGCATATTCGCGAATTTCTTCAAGCGATGGCATATCATAAACTAGTTCGCCTTTTTCAAATATTGGCACTAACATCTTTTTGTAATAGTAATTTTTTAAAGTTTTTCTCTTCCAAGTGTGCAGTGGATGAAAAATTTCATAATTATCTTTGACCTCAAATTTTTCATCTCGAAGCATCAAGACATCTGCAATTGGAGCATCTGTTTCTTTGTCGAAAAATCTATAGACTTGTTTGAAGCCTGGAGTCGTTATCTTTATTATATTTTCACTTATCTTTATCTTTGGCAATATTTTTCCATTCTCATCTTCCGTTGCGACCAATTTATAGACGCAGCCAAAGATTGGATCACTCTTTGAAGTTATGAGTCTTTCGCCAACTCCAAATGAATCGACTTTTGCGCCTTGTTTTAAAAGCGAGCCTATTGTATATTCATCTAAACCGCCAGATAAAACGATTGGGCAATCTTCAAAACCTGCTTCATCTAAACCTTGTCTTACTTTTTTTGATAGATACGATAAATCGCCCGAGTCTATGCGAACTCCAGTTGGCCTAAAGCCCTTTGGCAAAACTTCTTCGTTAAAAATTTTAATTGCATTTGGCAGTCCTTCGTTTAGAACATCATAAGTGTCGATTAAGAGATTGCAATTATGAGGATAAGCTTTGGCATAGGCTCTAAACGCATCAATTTCAGAATCGAACATTTGAATCCAAGAATGAGCCATAGTGCCTAAAGCTGGCACGCCATAGAGTCTGTCTGTCAAGGTGTTTGCACTGCCTACGCAACCTCCAATATAGGCTGCCCTTGCGCCCAATATTGCGCTATTGTAGCCATGGGCTCTGCGTGAGCCAAATTCTAAAACTTTGCGTCCGTCTGCTGCTCTTACGATGCGATTGGCCTTAGTTGCAATCATCGATTGAAAATTCATCGTCACAAGTAGCATAGTCTCCATCATCTGGGCTTGAATTACTGGGCCTCTGACGGTCAGTATAGGCTCATTTGGAAATATTATACTGCCTTCGGGCATTGCCCAAAGATCGCATTCAAATTTAAAATTTTTGAGATAGTCTAAAAATTTTTGGCTAAACATTTCTTTCGATTTAAAATATTCAATATCTTCTTTCGTGAAAGAAAGTCTCTTTATATATTCTATAGCCTGTTCCAATCCAGATGAAATTGCAAAACCTGCACCATCGGGAATTTCTCTAAAGTAAAGATCAAAGTATGCAATATTTTCTGCTATGCCAGAGTCGAGATATCCATTTGCCATTGTGAATTCATAAAAATCAGCTAGCAAACTATAATTATTTTCATCTTTCCAATCAAATTTTTGCATTTTATACTCCCAATTTTTCTTCGCAAGCTTCAATTCTTTTTATCAGTTTGTCTTTGCCAAGTAGATATAATACATTTGCAAGTTCTGGGCCGTGAGAATTTCCTGTAATTGCAATTCTAGTGGGCATGAATAAATTTTTACCTTTGATGCCCGTTTCTTTTTGAATTTTTTTCATAAGGCCTTTTGCATCTTCAAAAGTCAATTTATCTAGCGCGGCTATATTTGATTTTAAAGCTTTTAAAAGTGTTGGAACTTGTTCGCCTTTTAGAACTTCAAAATCTTCATCAGTTTCTAATTCGTAATCTTCGAAAGCAAATTTTGCTTTTTCTGGAGCCGATTTCAATGTGGGCATATCTTCTTTAATGGTGGCCATTAAAACTTCTAGCCATTTACTATGCGTTTCGAAAAATTTGTCATCGAAACCATAATAATCTTTGAAATAAGGCTTTGTAAGCTCGATCAATTCTGAGTTAGATTTTTCTCTTATATAATGAGAATTGACCCAAATCAATTTATCTCTATCAAAAATTCCGCCAGTTTTTGAAACTCTATCGAATGAGAAGTTCTCAATCATCTCATCCATGCTAAAAATTTCTTGATTACTATCTGGACTCCAGCCGACAAGTGCCAAATAATTGACTAATGCCTCTGGCAAATAGCCACTGGCTTTAAAATCTTCTACTGAAACGTCGCCATGTCTTTTAGAAAGTTTTTTTCTATCTTTATTTAATACTGTGGGTAGATGGACATATATTGGAGCTTCCCAGCCAAAAGCTTCGTAAAGATATACATGCTTTGGCGTTGAAGGCAGCCACTCTTCGCCTCTGACTACATGGCTTATGCCCATCAGATGATCGTCCACCACAACGGCCATATGATAAGTTGGAAAACCGTCTGATTTTAATAAGACTTGATCGTCTATATCGTCTGTATTTATTGTGATATTGCCTCTGACAAGATCTTTGAAGCTAATATCTTTATTTGGTGGCAATTTCATTCTAATGACATACTCTTCGCCATTTGCAGCGCGTTTTTTGGCTTCTTCTAGGCTCACACCGCGGCAAAGCCCATCGTATTTGGGAACTAAGCCTTTAATCTTTTGCTCTTCTCTTAGATTGTCGAGTCTGTCTTTTGAGCAAAAACAATAATAGGCATGGCCTTTTTCTACTAATTCATCTACATATTTTCTATATATATCGAGTCTTTTCGATTGGATATATGGGCCATAATCTCCCTTTTCAACGATTTTTCCATCTTCTACAAATACGCCTTCGTCGTAAGTTACACCGGCCCATTCTAAAGATGAGATTAAGTTTTCAATTGCGCCATCTACAAATCTAGTCTGATCTGTATCTTCAATTCTCAAAATAAATTTTCCGCCCATTTTTTTTGCAAACAAATGATTATAAAGCGCCGTTCGAAGTCCTCCGATGTGTAAAAAACCGGTGGGTGACGGTGCAAATCTAAGTCTTATATTTTCCATTATTTTCCCCCTATATTAATTAGCTGCTATAGTTATGGTTTCAATTAAATCTAAATTTTTTATATTTTCGGGCACGCTATATTTGCCCGGCTTTATATCGTCTTCGACGCCCAAGTCTTCTAACATAACTTTAAATGAAAGAATATCTTCTATCAATTTATGTTCTTTTAAAATTGCTCCAACTTCGTCAACCGTTGCGCCTTCAGGAATTTCAAAATCGATAATCAAAACTACTTTTGGCTGAGATAAAGTAACAGTTTCGCCCTCCTGTTTAACGGGCTCTTCTTCGTCTTCTATAACTTCATCTGGATTGATATCAGTTTTTGCAAAGCCTTCGATAAATTCATTCATATTAGTTATGGCTTGACCATATGGAGACTCTGTTCCTTGAATTGCAGAATCTATAATATTTGTCTGAAATAGTTTGTCGACTCTCCAAAAAATTAAACTTCCAACTATTAGTAAAATTATTAAAAGCAAGAGATAGTCGATTAGCTTATATATAAAATCTCCGATAAATGTCGTAAATTTTTTCAAATTATCCCTCTTTTCAAAACTAACTAAAATTATTATAACACTTCATTGTAAATATGTCACTTTTAATGAATATTAAGAGAATAATTAATAGATAAAGCTATGTGATTGCGTTTGTACTTTTACCGGCGTAACAGTATAATATAAGGGGGATTTAAATAGAAATGAGGTGCATTTATGCGCGAGATAATCGTAGATAGAAATGAACATGATCAAAGACTTGATAGATTTTTAAAAAAATATTTAAACAAGGCATCTACTGGCTTCATTTACAAAATGATTAGAAAGAAAAATATAAAAGTAAACGATAAACGCACAAGCCCCGAATATATGATTCAAGAGGGCGATTCAATAAAGCTGTTTTTGTCTGAGGAAACGATCGAAAAAATGACCGAAGACAGAAGTTTTAATGTGCAAAATTTTCCAATCAATATTGTATATGAAGATGAAAATATAATATTGATAAATAAAGAGGCCGGAGTGCTTTCTCATGCAGTTAGAAATCAAGAGTTTGAGCATAATATAGTCGACACAATGATAAGCTATTTGATTGAAAAAAAGGAATATATCCCAAGAGTTGAAAAAACCTTTACGCCATCGATATGCAATCGATTAGATAGAAATACAACGGGCTTTATAATCGGAGCAAAAAATTATATTGCATTGAAAGAAATAAATAGAGCTTTGAGAATGAGAGGGGTCGATAAATTTTATCAGACAATAGTCAGAGGCAATTTTAAAGGCGAAAAAACTTATCAATCGTTTATCGAAAGAGAAGGCAAAAAAAATCGTATGGTCATCAGCGACAAAAGCGCTCACGGACGCATGGTCGAAACTGGAATAAAAGCAATTAAGAATAAAAACAATTTTACACTATTGGAGATTGAACTCATAACTGGCAGAACTCATCAGATAAGAGCACAGTTAAAAAAACTCGATTTGCCAATAGTGGGCGATAGAAAATATGGCGATATGATTACCAACAGAATGTTTCGCAATAGATTTGAACTAAAAGATCAATTGCTACACTGTTATAGATTGCGATTTAGAAATTTAGAAGGTGAATTAAAATACTTAAACGATTTGGAATTTATCGCAACTAAGCCAAAACAATTTGAAATAATCGAAAGGAGCATATTTAATGGATAAAATTAAAGTTTATATAGATGGACATGGAGAAAGACAAATAGATAAAGGCTCAACAATTCTCGACATTGCAAAAGATATTTTTAAAGAGAATTATAGAGATTATCCAATTGCAATTAAAAATAATATTGTGCAACCTTTAATGCGAAAAGTTTGCGATTTGGACGAAATTAATTTTCAACATATAACTTCAGTTTGGGGATACAGGGCATACACAAAGACTATCGCAATGATTTTTAGCATGGCTTTTGCAAAGCTATTTCCCAAGCAGGGCTGCGATTTGAACCACTATCTCGGAGCAGGTCTATATATTGATTTTGACAATGGATTTCATTTAGACGAAAAAGATTTAAAAAATTTAGCTGATGAGATGAAAAATATTATTGCAAAAGATATTCCAATCGAGATGGAAAAGTTGTCAAGAAAAGAGGCCCTCGATCATTTTGAAACACATAATAGAAAAGATTTAGTCAGACTTATAAATACCTTAGACAGAGATGAGATTAGAGTAAATTCGATTGCTGGCTATAAAGAACTTTACTACTTGCCACTAGCTCCTAGCACATCTTATACGCCAGAATTTAGACTAATGCAGTATTATCCAGGCATACTTTTGATAGCGCCAAGCCATAGAAATAATTATGATATAAGTCATTATAACGAAACGCCGAAGCTTTCAAAAGTTTTTTCACAAGCGACCGATTGGGCAAAAATTATGGATTTAAACCATCTGGCCAGTTTGAACGAAAAAGTTATGGCAAATGAATATATTGAAACGATTAGAATTTCAGAATCTTTGCAAGATAGAAGGCTTGTAGATATTGCAGATACGATTTCTAAAGATGACGATTTGCGTCTGATATTAATATCTGGGCCTACCTCTTCTGGAAAGACCACTTTTTCTGAAAAACTAATGATAAGTTTAAAAGTCTTAGGTTTAACTCCAGTTAGAATTTCAATGGACGATTATTTCGTAGACAGAGATGATACGCCCAAAGATGAAAATGGCGAATACGATTTTGAAAGTCCATATGCAGTAAATATTGAGGCATTTAATAACGATATGAACAAGCTGCTAAATGGAGAAGAAATTTTTGTAAGGCGTTTTGACTTCCTAGAAGGCAAAAATATTATTACAGATCAGACTTTTAAAATAGACAAACATTCTCCAATAATAATTGAGGGAATTCATGCATTAAATCCTTTATTAACTAATATGGTTCCCGAAAAGAATAAATTTAAAATCTATATCTCTGCATTGACACAGCTCAATATAGATTCTCATTCCAGAATTTCTACAACAGATACTAGATTTATTAGGCGAGCAGTTAGAGATTATAAATATAGGGGCTATAGTTTAGAGGATACTTTTAAAATGTGGCAAAATATTAGAGATAGCGAACGAAAATATATTTATCCATTCCAAGAAAATGCAGATGTGATGTTCGATTCTGCACTTGCATATGAAGTATGTGTGCTAAAGAAACATATATTGCCAATGCTTGAAGAAATTTCTGAAGATTCACCATATTATAGTGAATCGATTAAGCTAAGAAAATTTGTGGAATTATTTAAAGATATAGAAGATGAAGATGCAGTTCCAAAAAACTCCATATTGAGAGAATTTATCGGCGGGGGATATGAAGAACAGTGAATGCAATAGGGATTGATATAGGTGGCATGTCAATCTATGCCGGCCTAGTTGACGAAGAAGCAAATATAATAAAGAGCGTACGTTATAAAACTTCTAAAGATCGCGAAGAAAATTTAAAAAATATTATAATGGCAATAGATGAGCTGATGATTGACAAAGTTGAGGGCATTGGAATTGGAAGTCCTGGCAGCATAGACCACAAAAAAGGCAGAGTTACTCAGCTTTCAGGCAATATAGAAAATTGGGCCTATACAGATATAAAAGCACATATTTTAAGATACTATCCAGATTATTTAATCCGAGTAGAAAATGATGCCAATGTAGCAGCTCTTTGTGAAAAATGGAAAGGCAGTGCAACTGATTTGGAGAGTTTTGTGCTTTTAACTTTGGGCACAGGGCTAGGAGGTTCTGTCTATGTAAATTCTGATTTCGTCAGAGGTCAAAATTTCAAAGGCGCAGAACTTGGCCATGCAATACTATTTCCTGGAGGCAGAAACTGCTTTTGTGGCCAAAGAGGTTGCGCCGAAAAATATGTCAGCGCATCGGCTATTATGACAAATTATTATAATTTAACAGGCGAAAATATCGATACTAAAGAAATTTTTCAAAAATCAAAAAATGATCTAGATGCAAAATCAGCCATCGACAAATTTTGCCACGACCTTGCAATCTATTTGGTCAGCTTAAAAAATATATTTGACCCTGAGGCCTTTATAATCGCTGGCGGAATATTAAAAGCGCATGAGAATTGGTGGGATTTGATGAAAAAATATTATAATGAATATATAAATATATCGGATGCAACACAGATATTGAGAGCCAAATTTTTAAGCGATGCCGGACTCATTGGCGCTGCCGGATTGATTTTAGCAAGAGATTAGAGGGATAAAATGAACTCAAAAATTATTTTAGCAGATGCTTTTTACGATTTTAAAACAGAAAACTTTGAAAATATATTGAGCCTTTTTCGAGAGGGAAAGGCTTCTTCTTTAATCTATATTTTGCCAAATGCCAGAGTTTTGAGCAAAAGACTTTTAGAATTGGCAGACTATTCAAAAGGCATTGCCCAAATAAAACTCTATAGCTTCGACACATTGGTAAAAGAGAATATCACAATTGACAAAAAGCTAATAACAGAAGCTGAAAAAATATTATTGCTACAAGAAATAATAAAAAATTATTCCAAAATAGATGAACTTGATTATTTTGAAAAAGTAAAAGACAAGCAAGGCTTTTATGAACAGATGTCTGCAATAATAACTGAACTCAAAAGAAATTTTATAAGGCCTAAAGAGCTTTTAAAAAATTCTAAGGCCATAATATTTCAATTTGCAAAAATCTATGATGCATATGAAAAAAGACTCGAAGAATTAGAACTTATCGATATGGAATCGGTCTATATTGAGAGCTTGCGAGAGCTTTCTCAAAAAGAATTTTTGCCAGGAGTTAAAAAAATCATAATCGAAGGCTTTTTTGAATTTAGACCGATTGAAAGAAAACTGATAGAGAAAATGGCTAAAAACAATATAGAAATTGTAATACAGATGCCATTTTTAAATAATAGCGAACAAAAGAGCATAGATAAAGAAATTGAACCGTTTTTAAATTCTGGCTTTAAATTAGAAAAGAGAGAATCTAAAATTTTGGCCGATGAAAAATCGCTAAACACAATTGGAGCCAAGAGCATATATTTAGAAATTGAGAGTTTGATTGAAAATATAAAAAGAGCCTCTCAAAATTATACAGCCGAAGATATGAAAATTGTGCTATATAAAGATGAATATCTCTATACGCTTTTAAGAATGGGAAAATTAAATGGCATACCGATGGAGATTAGAGAGCGAATAAAACTTAGCGAGATGCCAATTGTAAAAGAATTATTGCAGTTTTTGGAAATCATAAGTGGAAAAATTAATTCGAAAAATTTAAAATCCTTCGTAAAACTTTTTTATTTAAACGATTTGAACATACCTTTAAAGCATGAATTAGAAAGACTATTAAATTCTACCGAAATAAATTCAATCGAAGAATTGAAAACAGAATTGAATAGAGATATAAAACTTTTTGAATTTTGCGACGAAGTTATGAACGAAGTTTTAAAACTTAAAGAATTGTCAGAAGACATAAAGAAAAATAGATTCGAACTGTGCGAAATATTTGGACTAAAGCAGATTAGAAAACGAATATTAAATAGCTTTTCTAAGGATGAAAACATCGAAATATTTTCAAAAGATATGAAAGTTTTAGATAAGATTGAAGAAATTTGCACAAGAATTTCAGATTCGCCACTAAAATTTTTATTAAATGGAGAGATGATTATTGAACTATTTAAAAATTATTGTGAAGAAGAAGAGTATATAGTCTGGCATAATGGCGGAGTTAGAATTTTTAATTCACTCGAAGCTGCCATTGAACCTAGCAAATTGTCGTTTATATTGGGACTAGATATTGATGTGCCAAATATTAAAAATGAAAATTTTTTAATAAATGAACTCTATCGCAAAGATTTGGCAAATTCGGGCTTTGAATTTAAAACGGCCAATGAAAATTTTCACAATGAACTTTTAAAATTCGATGCTATTATTAACAATACATCCGATAAAATCTATATGTCGTTTTCACATTCCATGAGCGACAAATATAATGACTATTCCATTCTTATGGAAAAAGCATTGGCCGATTTTGGCAAAGGAGAAGAACTAGATTATATAAATAAAAGTATTGTCAAAGAAAATATATCGAAAGTATCTTCGGTTGAAGAATTAAAACTTTTATTATCATATAATTTAGAAGATGAAAATTTGCCCTATGCTGCTTATTTAGATAATGTGGCGCCAGATTTTTTTAAAAAAATATATATTGATAAAAGCTATAATGAACAGAATAATTTAGAAAAACTTGAGGAGTCATCTTTTAAAGACGAAATAGCATATAAATATTGCGAAATCTATTTTAAAAATAGGAGCTATTCTGCAACGGCTTTTGAAGACTTTCGAAAATGTCCATACTATTTTTATGCAAAAAATTATTTAAATTTGAAAACTTTCGATAGATTAAAAAGAGACGATTATTATATTCAACTGGGCAATTTGCAACATGAGATATTAAATGCAGTCTATACGAATATAAAAAAATATGAAATGCATAAAGAAAATTTGGACTTTTGGATCAGCGCCACAGTTCATTTTACTAAGGAGTTGTTTAAGAAATCTTTGTTATCGAAACATGGATATTTGCTCTATTATAATATTTTATTAGATTTAATAAATTTTGTAGAAAATGATTTTGAGCGCCTAAAGGCTATGGATTTTAAATATTTTCCAGATCAATTTGAAAAAGAATTCAGATTCAATCTGTCAAACGATAAAGATTTTGTAAAAATTCAGGGCAGAATTGATAGAATCGATAGAGGATCAGACGGAAGTATCGTAATCGACTATAAGAGCAATAGGGCACCGATTAAATCTTCGCTGACAAATTTTTCGAGTTTACAGATGCCAATTTATCAATTGGCGTTAGAAGATGAATTTTTAGCAGCAATATATGGGCTTATAAAACCAAATGAGATGGTGAGCTTTTATTATAATAAAGATAAAATTTCATTAGAAGAAGGCAGTCCATTTAGCGATGATGAAATGAAAATATTTTTAGAAAATATAAAAACTGAAATTTTAAAAATGTATCGAGCTATATTAGATGCCAAATTTTATGTAAATCCATTTGAATGTAAGGGAAAATTTTGTGAATATAGAGATATTTGTCGCTATAGGGGGAGAGTTAAATGAGATTTAATAAAGAACAGCAACAAGCGATTGACACCATAGATAAAAATGTACTCGTCAGCGCAGGAGCGGGCACTGGAAAGACTGGAGTTTTGACTGCTCGCTTTATAAATCTAATTGAAAACGGCAAATTTAATTCAAATCCCATTGATGAAATTCTGGCAATCACTTTTACTAATAAAGCGGCAGAAGAGATGAATCTCAGAATTAGAAAGGCGATTAAAGAAAATTTTTCGAAGGGAGAAAAATGGCGACAATATTATAATCATATGTCTAGTGCAAAAATTCAAACTATACATTCTTTCTGTAGCGATCTATTGCGAAATTTTCCGATTGAGGCGGGAATTGACCCAAGTTTTGAAATTATGGAGCCCTATGATAGCGATAAAATTTTGAGCGAGGCAACAATTTCGGCGCTTAAAGAGCTAAGCGAAAAAGGGAGCGAAGAACTTGCAAGTCTCTATAATTTTATGGGAAAAACTCGCTTAGAAGATGCAGTTTCAGACTTTAAAAAGCTCTATAGAGATCTTAAAAACACAGATGAAAACACTAAAGATGTCTTTGCAAAGACAAAGATTAGCTTAAAAGCAGAGAGCTATCCTACAGCTGAAGAAAAAAATTTTATAATTGAAACTTTAAAAATTGTTGGCGAAAAGAAGAATACGAAAATCTATAAGCATATACTCAGCAATGATTATTTTGAAAAATTTGAAAATAATTCTGACGATATTAATTTTGAACTACTGTTTTATGAACATATATATAAGAATTTGGGCACAAATAAAAAATATGAGGGTGAATTAGAGAAAATAAGAAATATTATTAATGGCGCATTTTTGGCATATGAATATAAAAATATCTCGCATTATAAATTGGTCTTAAAGATTATAGATCTGATCGACGAAAGATATACTGCTTTAAAATCTAGTGAGGGCGTTTTAGATTACGACGATCTATTAATTTTGGCGAATAGGCTTTTAGAAAATTCAGAAGTCTTGGGTCTTTATCAAAAAAGAATATCATATATTATGATTGACGAGTATCAAGATACTAATGCTTTGCAAAGAGATATATTTTATAAACTGGCAAGCGTGAAAGAAAAGCTAGATCGCAACAATTTTTTTGTTGTAGGCGATCCAAAACAGAGTATTTACGCCTTTAGGGGAGCCGATTTATCTGTATTTTATGAAACAAAAGAAGATATATTAGCTGCAAATGGAAAAATTATTGCCCTAAAAGAAAATTATCGAAATGCTGAATCGATTTTAGATATGGTAAATAGATTATATGAAAAAAATTTTGAAGACTATGTTTCTTTAAATCATAATCGCACATTTGAAGATGAAGTTTTCAAAGTAATAGATTATAAAGAAGAGGGCAGGACGCGCACAGACAAAGAAGCTAAGAGCTTGGCTAAGATGATTGAAAAAGAAATTTCTAATGGCTCATCGTATGGAGATATTGCCGTATTATTTAGAGCATCTACTCATGTAGACTATCTGGAAAATGTCTTCAATGATAGAAATATCCCCTTTTTAAATTATAGCTCAAAGGGATTTTATAGTGCACAAGAAATTATAGATATGGCAAATCTCTTTAGAGTAATTTCAAATCCTGGTGATATATTGAGCCTAATTGGCTTAATGCGAAGCCCAATTATGGCAGTTTCAGACGAAGTGATAGCCAGATTTAGATTTTACTCTAAAGATATAGACAAAGGAATTTTAGAATATATTGAAAGAGAAAACACAAAAGAAGCTAAGGCGTTAAAGACAAAACTCAATCAATTAAATAGTTTCAGTGAGCTATCTTATAGAATGACTTTGACTAATTTGATAGAATATGTATTTCAAAAACTAGATATTTATGCCATATATGCAAATAAAAATAATTCTGAAAATCCCGATCAAGCGCTTGAAAATTTGAGCAAATTTTATGATATGGCCAGAACTTTAGATTTGAAAGACAATTTTTCGATAGACGATTTTGTAGAATATATTGAAGAAAATAGAGACAAAGACGAAGAAGAGGCCGAAGTTTCTAAAGAGTTAGATGCAGTTACACTCATGACAATTCACGGCTCAAAGGGCTTGGAATTTCCAATTGTCTTTATGTATGACAATGAAAGGCCGAGCCGTGGAGCAAATGTATCTATTAGATACGATAAAGACAAGGGCATAGCAATTAAAAACAGATACAGTTATGGTCTATTTAAAAATTTGGCCGAAATTGAAAATGAAAAAGACGCAGAAGAATTTATCAGAATAAATTATGTGGCGATGACTAGAGCCGAAAAGAAACTCTATATCAGTATGAAAAATATGCACAAAAGTAGTAATAATAGATTTAGAAGATTCTTTTCAAAGCTAGATGAAAATCTTTACGATTATGAAAGCTTTGAGGATATAGAAAAAGAAAAACAAAAACTGAATTTTAAAAAACCTAATCTAAATATAGAAAAAAAGACGCCTTTACTTATGCAAAATAAAATAAGATCTAATGTATATAAGAAGATGTCTAGCATAACGGCATATCAACTCTTCAAAGAATGTCCGCGCTGCTATTATTATAAATATATTGCAAGGATAAGTTTTGACAATATTGAGGAGCGTAAAGAAGAACTGAAAGAAGATATTATGCCCTTAAATATATCGGGTTCAATTCGTGGAATTATAGTGCATGAGATGATAGAAAACTATAAAACTGGCATGGACTACAAAGAAGAGCTAAAAAATATTGCCAAGCAATATATTAAATTGGACGAAAATATCTATAAGGACCTTTTGAGACTGTTTGAAAACTATCTAAAGACATTTAAAGCTAATGATGAGATTTTAAAAGAAGTGCATTTCGTCTTGCCAATGCCAGCTGGATATATAAATGGCTATATCGATATGCTTCGATTCACAGATGATGGAATTGAAATTATAGATTTTAAAACTAATAAGATCTATAATTTAGACGAACTTATATCATATTATGAGCCGCAAATTTTATTATATGCCTATGCGGCGAAAGAGATTTACAAAAAAGAGGTTTTAAAAGGCGCTTTGCATTTTCTAGATATAGATAAGACAGTAGAGATTGCTCTTCATAAAGACAAAATTGAAAGTCTAATGGACGATATAAACTCCTACTTGAGCTTTATCTCAAAGCATGATAGTATTGAGCATTATGAAAAGAATTGTAATTGCGAAAGATGCAAATAGCTTTAGAATAATTTGAGGTGAGATATGAAAATGATCGATACAAAAGTTGAAGAGATTTTGGAATTTGGAGAAATAGCAATAAACGAATTGGAAACATATTTAATGGGGCTAAATATGGGCAAAGAAAAGTTTGAATTAAATATGGAAAGCGAAGGC
This sequence comes from Tissierellia bacterium, assembly GCA_030537765.1. Classification (GTDB taxonomy): domain Bacteria; phylum Bacillota; class Clostridia; order Tissierellales; family Peptoniphilaceae; genus JAUNVH01. The sequence continues at coordinate 17,977 of JAUNVH010000006.1, forward strand.
AGATTTATGCATAAAGATATGCTGCTGATGCTAAAACTTAGAGAAGCTGCGCAAAGAGCTATGAAATCTTTTTTGACACAAATTGATGACGAAGCAGATATTGAATTGCCGAGTTTAGATATTCCATTTATAAATCAAATTATTGCAGAAAAAAATAATTATCCAAATATAAATCTCTATATCTATTCTAAATTAGATGAGATTTATGAATCGACATTTAGCACTTGTGCAAAATTAAAGAGAATGTTGGAATTTTTCAAAAATGCAAAAGTTTTATCTCAAATGGGTTCTATAATGTAAAAGTAAATAAAAAATAGATTAATAATTTATTGACAATCTATTATATATGTAATACTATACTCCCATTAGTATATACGGAGGGATTTAATGAAGAAGAATGTAATAATTATTTTAATTGTTGCAATGCTATTTTCCGTATTGACTGCATGCGGTAAAGACCAAAATGTAGATTCCAACAATACGGAAAATGAAACTGAAAAGCCGGTGGAAGTTGCCGAAGGCGAAATTTCTGCTATGGGCTTAGGAACGAAAGTTAGTACGATGAGTTCAAAAGATGCCAAAGACGGCAAAGCTGCATCTGCACAATCAGATGTTACTATTGCGGCAGTAGCTTTTGACAGTGATGGAAAGATAGTAGACATCAAATTAGATGTGGCTCAATCAAAGGCTTCATTTAATGAAGACAATTTGGGAGCTCAGGTCGAAGGCATTGAATTAAAAACAAAGAAAGAACTGGGCGATGATTATCAAATGCGTGGTGCATCAGCAATCGAAAAAGAATGGTTTGAACAAGCCGAAGCATTTGAAAAATACGCAATCGGAAAAACTTCTGATGAAATCGTAACGATGCCCACAAAGGCAATTGATGATTATAATCCAAATTGTCCTGATGTTCCGGAACTTGAATCATCATGCACAATAGACGTTGGAGATTTTCTAATTGCAGTGCAAAAAGCTTGGGAAAACTCCAAAGAGGCAAATGGTGCAACCGAATTAAAATTGAGTATAGAAAGCAATATAGATTCGAAGCCTGCCAAAGATGGAAAAGATGCAATGATTCAAATAGACACTAATATGGTTTGTCTTGCATTAGATAGTGACGGAAAAATTGTCGCATCAGAATTTGACACAGTGCAATCAAAACTTAGTGTAACAGAAGAAGGCATTGTCGAAGGCAAATTTGACGATGTAAAGACAAAAAAAGAATTGGGCGACGATTATCAAATGCGCGGTGCATCACCAATCGAAAAAGAGTGGTTTGAACAAGTCGAAGCATTTGAAAATTATAGTAAAAATAAAACTTTAGATGAAATTATAAATATGCCCACAAAGGCACTTGATGACTATCATCCAACTTGTCCTGATGTTCCAGAACTTGAATCATCTTGCACAATAGATGTTGGAGATTTTTTAAGCTTATTAAATAAAATAAAATAAAAATTTATGCGAGCAGTTAAATGCTCGCTTTTTTTCATAAATTCAGCAAAATATTCCAGATAACTTCAAAAATCGGTGGGTAGAATATTTAAGAGAGATACTTGGGAGGTATGAGAATGAAGAACTTTTTTAAAAATTCAGATATTGAAATTGAAGATCTTGGAGATGGAATTAAGAGAAAAGTGATTGCATTTAACGAAAACCTAATGGCGGTCGAAATTTACTTTGAAGAAGGAGCAGTTGGAGCTATGCACAAACATCCTCACGAACAGATAAGCTATATAATCGAAGGCGAGTTTGAATTTACTATTGGCGGACAAAAACAAATTTTAAAACCGGGCGACAGCGCAATAAAAGAACCAAATATTTTACACGGAGCAATCTGTTTAAAGAAAGGAAAACTCTTGGATATATTCACTCCTTGCAGAGAAGATTATTTAAATTGCAAATAATATATTATTTATTCAAAATAACGGGTATAATAATAATTACAATTAATCGAGGAGGAACATAATGAAAAAAATAATTCTAGTACTATTAGCATCAATTATGGTTTTATTGCCAATATTTGCAAAGGCTGAAACCGAAGCAAAAGTTACAGTCTATGTGGAAGGAAAGCTATTAGAGCCTGTAGGAAATGAAAAGATTGCAATACTTAAAGACTCCAGAACTTTTGTGCCACTAAGAGCTGTGAGCGAGGCTTTAGATTATGATGTAGAATACAAAGCTGAAGATAAGAGTATAACTATATCAGAAGACGACACAGAGCTTATAATGCATGTGGGCAATAAAGAATATACCATAAATGGCGAAAAAAAGACTATGGACGTCAAACCGTTCATTGAAGATGACAGAACTTATGTCCCAATTAGATTTATAGCTGAAGCTTTGGGCGAAGAAGTTGGCTGGGATCAGCAAAATCGTATAGTAACAATTGGACAATATGCAGATGACGACGATGACGACGAGGTATATGAGAAAAAAGAATTTCGTGATTTAAAAATTGGTTTTAAAATGAAGCCAGAAGATTTTAGACATGTTTTCTTTGAAAGAAGACAAGATAGCATTCTATTTTTTGACAAAGTAAATCATAGGTCTAAAGACGGCGGATTAATTTGCACAGTGCTTATAAGTGACAAACCTATGAGCGACAAAGTTGTTCCAGGAATTCTATTAGATAGCTATAATGGAATATATGTAGAGGCTCTATTTGCATCAGATGTGCAATATAATCCACATAAACCGAATGCTGAAAAAATTTATAATGAAAGTGTAGAGAGAGTAAAAGATATTTTAGAAACTTATTATAGATTACCATAAATTAAAACAAAAATTAGATGAGCAGGGCTTAATTGCCTTGCTTTTTTTATTGCAGAACAAACAAAAAATAGATTATAATAGATATTATAAAATATTTTGAACAATTAATAATATTAAATAAGGAGCGAGAAATTGGATATTAAAAAGCAAATTATTGCACTATTACTGTTTATGTCAATTATAATAATATTACAATTTCATTTGCCTTTGCCCATAATAACAAAGTCTAATGTCAAATCAATATTGGCTAGATATACCGATGAAAAGGTGGATGAAATTAATTATAACTTTAAAGATAATATTTATAAATTTGTAAGAAAAGATGGCTCGGAAGTCTATTATAAATTAGCAGACAAAACGATTATAGATTCTAAAATAGCAGGCGATTTAATTGAAACGGATGGATTTTTAAAAGATTATGATCTTGAAATGCCAAAAGATATTTACATTTTTCCGAGCATAGATAGAGATAATTTTGAAAAATTATATTATAAAGCTTATGTTTCAGGCATAAAAAATCCTAATATAGATTCAGAAGAAGAAAGTAGAGAAAAAGCAATTGAGATTGCAAAAGCAGTAATTGAAAAGCTGAGTTTAGAATATAATCTGACTTCGATACAGTTAGTATATGGAGATCTATACACTCTATATGCTTTGGTTTACGATTCAAAAAAGCCAATTGATACAGAGAGATTAGATAAGCATTTAAAAGAAATACCTCAAAACCAATGGACTAAAGATTATATATTGTGGAAAAGCGAAAATGTAGAATAGAATTCAAACATAACAGACAAATAAACTATTTAAGCATAGAAAAGATGGGCTATATACCCATCTTTTTTTAATCTCCGAATAATTGACTTTTAATTCTGCAGCCCGTTGGTGTTGTCGCTAGACCGCCTAATGCAGTTTCTTTTAAAGTGTGGCTCATAATATTGCCGACATTTCGCATGGCTTCTACGACTTCATCAAAGGGCACAAGACTCGTCATGCCGGC
>JAUNVH010000006.1:21851-60353 GCA_030537765.1 Tissierellia bacterium
TTTTCATGCGCACTTTTTAAAATTGCGGGCATGATTCCGGCTGCGCCGGCAGTTGGAGCCGCTACGATTTTTCCCATAGCTGCGTTCACTTCCGAAACGGAAAGTGCCATTGCCATTGCTTTAACAAGATCATCTCCGCTCAATGTATCGCCCTTTTTAGCATAATCATAGAGCTTTTTGGCATTGCCACCAATCATTCCCGACAGTGAATGCACTTCTTCTTTAATGCCCTTAGTTGCTGAATTTATCATAATATCGAGCATCTTTTCGCTACGCTCGATTAAAATTTTTCTCTCTTCTTCATTTTGAGCATCTCTTTTTAAAACTGCTTCTGAGATGGTCAAATTATTTGCTTTACAATAGTCTAATAAATCTGCTCCCGATTTAAACATTTTACACCAAACCTTCTACATAATTTATCAATTCAAAGAGCCCAAGCTCTTTAATTTCTGTTAAAGTTTCTTCGTCTAATTCATCATCTAATTCCAAAATCAAAGTTACAATATCTTCGCCCCGATCGTTTTTGATAGTTCCGATATTATAGCCTCGCTCAGCTAAAACTGTGCTGACTTTACTTATAACTCCTTTTTGTTCGTGATACTTTAAGATCAAGGTCGGACTCTTGCCGTCCATATGCACTTCAATTCCGTCAATCTCTTCAATCTTTATAGAACCACCACCGATTGAAATGCCCGTTATTATTCTGATATTACCATCAGGATAATGAAATTCTATCTGTGCAGTATTGGGATGTGCATTTGGTATTTCGACTTCGTTAATTTCAATTTCAATCCCTCTATCGATTGCAATATCGTAAGAATGCTTAATTTCTTCATCATCGGGATTAAAACCTAGACAACCAGCGATTAAAGCCTTGTCGGTGCCGTGTCCTTCATACGTTTGAGCAAAAGAGCCGTGTAGATTAAAGACTATCTTATTAAATCCTGCTCCCGCAATTTTAGCTGCTGCATTGCCTATACGACAGGCTCCGGCAGTATGCGAGCTGGAAGGACCTACCATAATAGGTCCAATTATATCTAAAAATGAATACTCCTTCAAAACAATTCCTCATTTCTTTAATATTTCGTAACTATTATAAGGTTTTTTGAAAATAATTTCAAATAATTGAATTTTTAAAGACATTTCCGAAAATATGGCATAGATTATTAAAAACAGATTGAAAATTAAAAAACTATATATTACAATTATAAATAATGATATGAGATAAAAAATTACAATACATAAGAAAACCAATGTGGATAAAAATCATAAAGGAGAAATAATATGCTAAGAAAATATTTCAAAAAGAATCTACATTTTCTAATTCTAAGTGTGTTATTAGGCGGAGCGGGAACTTATTTTATTCTAAATACTTCATTGGCTCTAGGGCAATTAGTAGATGTCGCAACTAAAAGCGTGGAAGGCAATATTAAAATGCTGATTTTTAAAGCTATTGCTTTTGCAATTTTGGGCAATTTTCTTTCGGCAATGAACTTTTTTTACATATATAAATTTGGCGACAATGTTTCGCTCGATATGAGAGTAGATATTATAAAATCATATTACACAGGAAAAACGACCAAGTTTTTGGCTAATTCGAGCGATCTATATTTTAATCTGCTAGATGAAGATATCGACAATTTGCGAAAGAGCTATTTTAATAAATTATGTGCAATTACATCATGCATTTTACAAGCCGCAATTTTTGCTTATTCGCTGTATAAAATTCATTATACTATGCTAATAATTGCAATCGTGTTTTCGATAGTGCCAATGGTTGCAGGGCAATTAGTAGCAAAGCCAGTGACTAAAGCGCAAGAAGAAAGATCTGATTCAAATGAAGATTATCTTTCAAAACTACATGAGATTTTAAATGGCTATGAGCTTATAAAAACTAGCACTAGACATGAAAATTTTATAGCTAGATTTAAAGATTCGATAGACGATAGGACAAAAAAGCTTAGAGCATTAAATATGCTCAATGTATTAGGGCAAAAGATTATCTATATTGTTGCACTTTTGGGCATAATTTTGATAATTGGCTTTGGTGGCGAATTAGTTTCTAGAGGCATAATTACTGCCGGATTATTGCTATCTGCACTTTTGATATTAAATGAATTTGGCGATTCTTTGAGAAATGCGGCATACTATTTTATGGAGATAAAATCTTGCAAACCACTTTTAGATAAAATTGAATTGCCCGATACTGAAACTAAAGCGATTTCTAAGACTCAACGAAAACTTGATTTTCCTATCGATATAAATAATTTGGCTTTTGGTTTTAAAGATAAGAATCTATATAGCGATATTAATGTCGATATCGACAGAGGAGATCTAATTGCAATAGTTGGGCATAGCGGCAGCGGAAAGTCGACTTTGGCAAAACTTCTATTAAAATATTTTGACGATTATAAGGGCGATATAAGAGTCGGCAGCGAAAACTTAAAAGATATAGATGAGTTCGAAGTTTACGATATGATACATTATATCCCGCAAAATCCATTTATTTTAAAAACGAGTCTATTCAATAATATCGCCATGTATAATGACGACCTTAAAAAAGATTCGCAAAAATATATGGATATAATCAAAAAAGCAAAACTAGAAGACGTTTGGAATAGATATAAAGATATTGAAAAACTAGATCCAATAAAGCTATCGGGAGGCGAAAAACAGAGAATCGCCATTGCAAGAGCTTTGGCTAATATGAATAAGATTATAATTTTTGACGAACCTAATACTGGTCTAGATCCAGAAAATGCAAAGCTGATCGACGATTTAATCTTTTCATTAAACGATAAGGCAAGAATTGTCATAACTCACAATTGGGACGAAAATTATCTAAGTCAATTCGATAAGGTTTTAAAAATTTAGTAATAGCATAATTGAATTTCGTAAAATATTTAATCAATTCTCTCAAGGAATAAATTTTGAGAGAATTTTTTCAATTTCTAAATCAGTAGCGACTAAACTATGGTCTAACTAAGATTGTCAATAATACTGATTTTATGATAAAATAAAGATACTCTTAACAAGATCAATTACGGAAACCGGTAAAAGCCGGTACAGCCCCCGCTACTGTAAGTATGTCGGCAGACATGGGCCACTTTTTAGGGAAGGCGTCTGCTTTAATGGTACGAGTCAGGATACGTAAGATTTTGTGAAAGTTGTCCTCGGCGGGAGGACGGACTATTATCTCGCTATGCGAGATTTTTTTATTTTAAGGAGGAAAAAATTTGAAAAAAAAGGCAATTATAGTCGCCAGTTTCGGCACGACTTATCATGACACTTTGGAAAAAACAATTGCACCGATTGAGCAGTTGATTAGTAAAACTTATCCCGATGCAAAAGTTTTACGTGCATTTACATCTAGAAAGATCAAAAATATTTTAGAAAAGAGAGATAATATCTATGTATTAAACGAGATTGAAGCTTTAAAAGAACTTAAAGCAGAAGGCTTTCTAGATATTTCTGTGCAGCCACTTCATTTCTTACCAGGAATTGAATTTTCGAAACTAACGAGATTAGAGGGCATAAAACTGGGAGCGCCTCTACTTGCAAGCGATGAAGATTTTAAAAGAGTTGCAATTGGATTTAAAGATTTAGTTACTAGCGATAAATTATATATTTTAATGGGTCATGGCACACGCCATAAAAGTGATGATCGCTACGATAAAATGGAAGAAGCTTTTAGAAATGAAGGACTTAATAATATAATGATGGCAACAGTTGAAGGCAGAACAGAACTTAAAGATATATTGCCAAAGATTGAAAGCTATAATATAAAAGATATCGTGCTTATGCCATTTATGTTAGTCTGTGGAGATCATGCCAAAAATGATATGGCAGGAGACGATGAAGATTCTTGGAAGAATGTTTTAAAATCGCAAGGCTATAATGTAATATGCGATATGCGTGGGCTTGGCGAATTTGATTTTATAAGACAGATCTATTTAGATCATTTAAAGGCGGTTGAATAATTTGAAAAAACTATATGCAATAGGGACTGGCCCTGGAGATCCAGAGTTATTGACTTTGAAAGCAATAAATAGAATTAAATCTTCAGATATTATTTTTGCACCATATAATAAAGGCAAAAATATGGCGCTCGATACTTGCAAAGATTTTATAGATGAAGACAAACTTATATTTTTAGAATTTCCAATGGGAAAAGTGACAAAAGATATCTATCGAAAAAACTTAGATATTATTTATGAAAATATTCCACAAGATGGAAGCGGAGTTTTTTTGAATATTGGAGATAGCACTTTTTATTCCACTTCAATGAATATGTATCGCGAATCTAATTATGAAGATTTAATTATTGAACTTGTGCCAGGAATTCCATCTTTTTTGGCCGCAGGTAATATTTTGCAAGAGGCTTTAGCAAATAAAGGCGAGAAATTCTTGCTTGTAGATGAATATTCTGAGAAAGATTTGGAAGCTGCAGACAGCATTGCAATTTTAAAAACTTTTAAAAATGCATATGAAATTGCAAAGTCTTTGGAAGAAAATAATTTTACTTGGACCTATTTTTTAAAAATTTCACAAGATGAGCAAAAAATTATAAATAATTTAGAAGAACTTAAAGATATGAACGAATATATGTCTTTAATTATAGCGAGAAGAAATGGATAAATTTAAACACGGTGCGGATATACTCTCTTACGAAAAATATTTTGACGGAGATTTGATAGATTTCAGTTCGAATATTAATCCCATAGGTCCGCCAAAGGGAATTGAAAACTATATATTTGACAGATTAAAAAGGCTTCAAAGCTACCCTGATGCACAGTATAGAAATCTAAAATCAAAACTGAGCAATTATTTAAAGGCAGATGAAAAAAATATCTGTGTTGGCAATGGCGCCATGGAAATAATCGATATGGCAATTTCTAGATTTAAGAGGGCTTTGATCTTTGTGCCGGCTTTTATTGAATATGAACTTAGGGCAAAGTTTTGGAATTTGGATATAGAATTTTCTAACTTAGATCATAATTTTGAAATTGATTTTGAGAATTTAAAAAAGATTTTAAAATCTGAAACTCTTGTAATTTTGGGCAATCCACAAAATCCAAGCGGCAATATTATTTCAAAAGAGAAGCTTTTAAATTTATATGAAATTATAAAATCTAAAAATGCATATCTCTTATTGGATGAAGCATTTTTCGAATTTGCTAATTTAGATTACGATACAATAGAACTTTTTAAAAAGTATAAATTTGAAAATATTGGCATAGTAAGAGCTGCGACAAAATTTTTTGCACTGCCTGGTGTTCGCTTAGGTTATGGCGTTTTTGATGAAGAGATGGCAAAGGCCATAACAAATTCTCAATTGCCTTGGACTGTAAATTCGGTGGCCGAAATTTGCGCTGAATATATTTTTAAAGATTTAGGATATATAAAAGAATCAACTCAGAATATGGATTATCTGAGAGCGAAACTATTTGAAAGACTCAAAAAAATAAAAGGCTTAAGGCCTATAAAAAGCCATTCAAATTATATATTGATAGAATGTGAAAAATCTGAAGACTATTACTTTTATGAACTTTTAAAAAGAGGCTTTATAATCAGGCGCTGTTCCAATTATAGAAATTTAAACGGAAATTATATAAGGATTGCAGTAAAAAATGAAAATCTGAACGATGAACTCATAAAAGCCTTGGAGGAGATTTGCATATGAAGGGAATTATGATAACAGCTGATAGATCAAATAGTGGTAAGACAGTTTTAAACTTGGCAATCTTACGAGCACTTTCTAATCGCGGGATTGATGTTTCGGCTTTTAAAACTGGCCCCGATTATATCGATCCTCATTTTTCATCGATTGCTGCTAGAAAAGCTGCTCATAATTTAGATATTCATCTTATGGGTCGAGAAAATATGGCTAAAAATTTAAGTTTAAATCTCGGAGAATTTGCCGTTGTAGAAGGGGCGATGGGCTATTTCGATGGAAATTATCTCAGCTATGAAAACTCATCTTATGATATATCGGTTGAGCTCAATTTACCGGCTATTTTAGTTTATACTCCAAAGGGTGAAGCTTTTTCTATTGTTCCAAAACTATTGGGCATGAAAAATTATAAAGATTCTAAAATTGAAGGCATAATTTTCAATAAAATCAATAAAATGCAGTATAATATGTATAAAAAATTGATTGAAGATAATTTAGATATAAAAGTTTTGGGCTATATGCCCTATGAAAGAGATTTAGATATCGATGCCGTAAATTTAGGTCTAAATATGGAATATTCCAAAAATGATGTAGAAAACCTGATTGAAAAAGCTGCAAAATTGGCTGAACAGTTTTTAAACTTAGACGAGATAATAAATCTGGGCAAAAAATTGAAGATTGAAAAACTTCCAAAGCTGGAAAACTATAATTTAAAATTTGCAATTGCAAAAGATAGGGCATTTTGTTTTCACTATCAAGAAAATATTAAGCTCCTTAAGCTAATGGGAGATGTAATTTATTTTTCACCATTAAAAGATAGTCAATTGCCTGAAGCCGATATGTATTTTTTAGGAGGTGGCTATCCTGAAAACTTTGCAAATGAACTTTCGGCAAATAAAAATATGAGAGAAAAAATTTATGAAAAGGCGATGAATAATGCCTATATCTACGCAGAAGGTGGCGCTCTTATGTATCTTTCAGAATCGCTTATGGGCAAAGAGATGGTTGGAGTTTTTAAAGGCGATTCAGAAATTAAAGATAAGCTCCAAAATTTTGGTTATTGCATTATGGAGGCTTTGGAAGATAATATTTTGGCCTTAAAGGGCGAAAAAATTTTTGCAAAAGAATTTCATTATGGCATCTTAAATAATGAGCTCAAACCAATTTTTAAAATGACTAAGCCAAATAGAGATAAAAGTTGGGAAGACGGGTATCAAATTAATAATTGCTTCGGCAGTTTTCAGCATTTTAATTGGCTGGGCAATATAGATAAACTCAATAGAATTGCAAATAAATTAGCAAAGGAGAAATAGATGTATAATAAAAATCCGATGGGAATAGAAAATGAGAGCATGGATATAATTGAAGGAGTCATGCACGATACTTTTTTTTCAGAAGATGAAAAGACTGTCGTAAAGAGAATGATTCACACGACTGGAGATTATGAGTATAGAAATCTCGTAGTCTTTAAAAATGATTTTGTAAATATTGCAATGAAAGCTTTAAAACAAGGTGGCACAATCTTTACCGACACCAAAATGGCTTTTCAGGGCATAAATAAAAAGGCTTTGGAAAGAGTAGGTCTTGAGATTAAGTATTTTATAGATGACGAACTAACTTGGAAACTATCGAAAGAAAAAAATACTACGCGATCTGCAATTTCAGCCGAAAGAGCCTGCGAAGAGGGCATTAAGATGTTCGTGATTGGGAATGCTCCAACTGCATTATTTAGGCTGATGGAACTTTTTGAAGAGGGCAAATTAAATCCCGATTTTATTGTGGGAGTTCCAGTTGGCTTTGTGGGGGCGGCTCAATCGAAAGAGGCATTGAGAAAACTCGATATTCCAAGCGTAACTACGGTTGGTTCAAAAGGCGGCTCCAATGTCGCAGCCTCAGTTATAAATGCATTATTATATATGATTAGTCCGCGATGAAATTAGATGAATATATTATAAAAGACGGAAAAAAATTGAGACTCGGATATACGACCGGCTCATGCGCTCATGCTGCGACGAAGGCATGTATTGAGGCAATAGATAAAGGCAAATTTCCAGAATATATAAATATTGACACGCCTGCGGGAATTGAGCTCAAATTAGAAGTAGAAGAAGGAAAGCTAGAAGACAATAAGGCTTATTGCTGTATCCGAAAAGATGCCGGAGATGATCCCGATGTCACAGACGGAATTCTGATCTGTTCCGAAGTGAGCCTAAGAGATGATTATGAGTATAATCTCGACGGTGGCTTAGGTGTGGGCAGAATTACTCGCAAGGGCCTATTTGGAGAAATTGGAGAAGCTGCAATCAATCCCGTTCCAAAAAAAATTATTCTCAAGGAATTAAAGAGCTATAAAAAAAGCGGTCTCGATTGCAAAATTATTGTGCCAGAGGGCGAAGCAATCGGCAAAAAGACTTTCAATTCGCAAATTGGCATCGAAGGTGGAATTTCCATAATCGGAACTAAGGGCATAGTCTATCCTATGAGCGAATCGGCTTTTGTGGCCTCTATAAATATGGAACTCGATATGAGAAGATTGGAATCGGATAGCATAATTTTGACACCTGGAAATTATGGCAAAAATTTTTTGGAAGAGATGGCCTTAGATGCGCCAGTCGTAAAAATGGCCAATTTTGTGGGAGAGTCTTTGACTTATGCATATTCGATTGGATTTAAAAAATTTGTGCTTTTGGGCCATATTGGAAAATTTGCAAAGCTCTCATTAGGGATTTTCAATACGCATAATCGCTATGCCGATACGCGCATGGAGGCCTTCGTATATTATTTGGCGATAAATAATGAGCCTTATGAACTGATTGAAGAGATTTCAAATTGTCTATCGGCAGAAAATGCTATGAATAAGCTGATAAAATATGGAAAATCTTATATTATAAAAGAGATGGAAAAAGGCTCGGAAGAGAGAATTAAAAAATATTTAAAAGATAAAGACTTAGACGTCAAAGTCTATATCTATTCTATGGAAGAGGGTTTAGTAAAATGATTATTGTAGCAGGGGCAGGTCCTGGGAATCCAAAACTTTTGACAAAAGAACTAGTCGACATGATAAAGGCTTCAGATGTGGTCATCTGTTTTGGCAGAATTTCTGAAAGCATAAAGCCTATTAGGCGAGATGTAAAAAAAGTTTTGCGCGTAAATGAAGTATTAGAAAAAATTGAAGAGGGCAGAGTAAATTTGATACTTGCTTCTGGAGATCCTCTCTATTACGGCATTACAAATTATTTACAAAAATCTGGAATTAAAATAGACAAGATTATGCCAGGAATATCTTCTTTTCAATATATGATGACAATTTTAAAAAAACCTTGGCAAAATGCATTTTTGTTTTCGATGCATGGAAGAGTTTTTGATATTGAAATTTTAAAAGATAAAGAACTTGCAATCTGCTTTACAGATTCTCATAATACGCCAAATACTATTTCCAACAATCTAAAAGCTATTGGCATGAAAGGAAAGATGTATGTTGGCTATAATCTCTCTTATGAAACAGAAAAAATTGAAATTAAAGATATAGGCGAACAATTTTCGGATATATCGAGTTTAGCAGTGGTGGTGATTGAAAATGAAATGGATTAAAGACGAGGAATTTATAAGAGGCGAAGTTCCCATGACAAAATTGCCAATAAGAATTTTGAGCATGGCTGAATTGGAAGTTTCTGAAGATGATAGACTATTAGATATTGGCGCAGGCACAGGGAGCATCTCAATTCAGGCAGCCATTATGGGCGCTGATGTGACGGCGATTGACACAAACGAAGATGCAGTTGAATTGGTGCGCGAAAATGCAAAAAAATTTGGACTATCGGTCTATGTTATCTCGGGAATTGCTCCAAATGATTTGCCCGATTTAAAATTTAATAAAGTCTTTGTAGGTGGCAGCAAGGGAAAATTGACAGAAATTTTTGAATATTTAGACAGCCATTTGGAAAAAGACGGCATACTCGTTGGAAATTTTATAATAACTAAAAATGTTGTAGAATTTACAGATTTGATGTATAAAAACTGCTATAGAGATATAAATGTCCGCATGATATCACATTCTCAAGCAAACAAATTGGGCATGATGATTGCAGACAATCCGATTTATATAGTAAAAGGAGTTAAAGAATGATCTATTTTGTGGGCGCAGGCCCAGGAGATGTGGACTTAATAACGATAAAAGGCCGAAAACTTTTAGAAGAGGCCGATATAATTATTTATGCAGGGAGTTTAGTTTCTGATGAACATTTAAAATTTGCAAAATCAGATTGCAAATTTTATAATTCAGCTTCGATGACATTAGACGAAGTTATTGAAATTATGAAAGAAAATCCCGATAAAAAAATTGTCAGACTTCATACTGGAGATCCCAGTATTTATGGGGCTATTAGAGAGCAGATGGACGAACTAGATAAGCTCAATAGACCATTTGAAGTAGTTCCAGGAGTCAGCTCTTTTACTGCAGCAGCAGCTTCTATAAAAAAAGAATTTACACTGCCAAATGTCAGCCAAACTGTAATTTTAACTAGAATGGCTGGAAGAACGCCTGTGCCAGAGGGCGAGGATATACTCTCGCTTGCAAAACATAAGGCTAGTATGGCAATATTTTTGTCGGTGAAAAATATCGAGAAATTGACAAAAGAATTGATTGAAGGATATGGAAGCGATGAAGTGCCAGTTGCAGTCGTATATAAGGCAAGCTGGGAAGATGAAGATATTATTTACGGAACATTAAAAGATATTGCAAAAAAAGTCAAAGAAAAGGGAATCTATAAGACTGCACAGATTTTGGTTGGCGGCTTTATTGAGGGAGATTATGAAAAATCAAAACTCTATGATCCAAAATTTAGTCATGAATATAGACAGAAGCGAAAATGAAAATTAAATATATCTCATACTCTCAAAATGCTAAAAAAATTGCAAATGAGCTAAAGACTGAATTTGGCGGAGAAATTTTCGATAAAAACTTAATGGACAGTAGAGAATTTTTAGAAAAGAATTGGCAATCAGCCGATGCATTTGTGTTTATTTCAGCAACGGGAATTGCAGTCAGACTGATTTCAAAATTTTTGGAATCTAAGGCAAAAGACCCTGCAATCATAGTTATAGACAATAGCTGTAGATTCGTTATAAGTCTTTTATCTGGCCATTTGGGAGGCGCAAACGAGCTTGCAAAAAGGCTTGCTAAATTTTTAAATGCCCAAGCCGTAATTACAACTGCTTCCGATGCTTTAGGCGTTGAGGCAGTTGATATGTATGCCAAAAGAAATGATCTATATATCGAAGATTTAAATTCCTTAACTAAAGTTACGGCTGCAATTGTAGATAATAAAAAAATTGCAATAATTGGAGATGGGCCGAAGATAAACTATAAAAATGTAAATTATCTAAAAGATTTATCGCTCCTTTCAGATGAAGAGGCGGCTATTATTGTGAGCGCCAATTTAAATTTAGAAAAACCAGATATTCCTTATGCCATATTGAGACCAAAAATTTATAATCTGGGCTTAGGTTGCAAAAGAAATACTGACGAATCTAAATTTATAAATTTTTTAAAACAGACGCTTGAAAAATATAATATTTCAATAAATTCCATAAG
The DNA here is from genome assembly GCA_030537765.1 of Tissierellia bacterium. Taxonomy (GTDB): domain Bacteria; phylum Bacillota; class Clostridia; order Tissierellales; family Peptoniphilaceae; genus JAUNVH01. Next base: position 33,119 of record JAUNVH010000006.1, read on the forward strand.
AAAAATTGCATCGATTGATTTAAAATCTGACGAGAGAGCAATTTTAGAAATTGGAAAATGTTTAAATTTGGAGATTGAATTTTTTACTGCCAAAGAACTTTCAGAAGTTAAAGGCGATTTTAAAAAATCTGAATTTGTGAAAAAGACTGTGGGCACTCCTGCAGTTTCGACTCCAGCAGCATTAAAACTGGGCGATGAATTGATTGTAGATAAAGAAACAAAAGACGGAATGACAATTTCAATTACAAAATTAAATTTTTATGAGGAGAATTAAATGACACTCTATATTGTAGGAATCGGCCCAGGTGGCCGCGAAAATATGACATTAAAGGCGATTGAAACGATTAAAAAATGTGAAGTAATTGTGGCTTATACGCCATATTTAAACTATATTGAGGATTTGATTGAAGATAAAGAAATATTCTCAAACGGAATGCGCGGAGAGATTGAGCGCTGTAAAAAAGCTGTTGAATTTGCAAAATCTGGCAAAGATACTGCCATAATCTCAACTGGAGATGCTGGTCTTTATGGAATGGCCGGCCCAATTTATGAATTGGCAGAAGATATTGATATTGAAGTGGTGCCCGGTGTGACGGCTGCATTTTCTGCAGCTTCGGAACTTGGCGCGCCTATTATGCATGATTGCGCTTTAATTTCTCTATCAGATCTATTAACTCCTTGGGATTTGATTTTAAAACGCATAAAGATGGCTGGCGAGGGCGATTTTGTGATTGCGCTTTACAATCCTCGTTCTAAAGGCCGACCAGATAATTTAAAAGAGGCCTTAGAAGTTTTGCATCCATTTAGAGACGATGCGACTCCTGTGGGCATTGTGAGAAATTCTGGCAGAGATGATAAAACTGTCAAACTAGTTACATTCGATACGATCCCAATTGAAGAAATTGATATGAAGACAGTTTTAATAATTGGAAATTCTAAAACTTATATAAAAGATCACAAAATGATTACACCAAGAGGTTATGAGAACAAATGAAATGGATTATTGGAGGAACTGCCGAAGCTAGAGAATTTGTCAATATGATAAAAGATTCAAAAGATTATATTCTCTCAGTTGCAACTGAAGCAGGCGTAAAATTTGCAGGCACGAAAAAGCTATATGTGGGCAGACTTTCTAAATATGATATGATAGATTTTATAAAAGAAAATAATATAAATCAGATATTTGATTTGAGCCATCCATTTGCGCATATTGTTTCTGACAATGCAAAATTTGCGGCAAATGAAACGGCTATCGAATACTATAGATATAAAAGAGAAGAAACAAAATTGCCAGAAGGTGGAATTTTGGCTAAAGATTTAGATGAGGCATTAAAAATTATTGGCGATTTAAAAGGCACAATCCTCTTTACTACTGGCTCTAAAAATATTCCCGATTTTCAAAAAGTAAGGGGAGATAATAGATTTATTTTTAGAGTTTTGCCAACTTCTGAGAGCATGAAAATATGCGAAGAGAACAATTTAGAATTAAGAGATATTATTGCTGCTTTGGGGCCTTTTTCTAGAGATTTTGATAAAGTTTTGATGACTGAATTAAAGACTGATTACTGCGTTATGAAAGACAGTGGAAAGGGCAGCGGAACTTTTGAAAAGCTTGAAGCCTGTAAGCAAACAAAAACAGTGCCTATAATTATTATGCGCAGAAAAGAAGAGGGCATATCGGATTTGAAAGAGATTTACAAAATTTTTATGGGGGAAAAATAATGGAACAATCTTATAGATTTTTTACTAATAAGGCATGTGCATATTTGCCATGTCACAAAACTGACGATATAGAAAATTTTAATTGCTTATTTTGCTATTGCCCATTATATATGATGGGCGAAGATTGCGGAGGAAATTTTAAAATGAAAGACGGTGTAAAAGATTGCACCAATTGTCTGCTTCCTCATAGACCTAAAGGATATGATTATATAAACGATAAACTTGGAGAATATATTGCTCAAAAAGCCATAGAATATTATGAAAATATGGGAGAATAATTTATGAACCGTTTAGATAAAGCGCTAAGCTCGATTGAGCCAATAGATGAAAGCTTGATAAAATATTATAGAAATGAATGGGACAAGCTTTTGCATCCAATTGGCTCTTTGGGCGAATTGGAAGAGCTTTCAATTAGAATCTCGGCGATGAGAGATGAAAAAATAGAAAAGCTTAAAAAGCGCGCCATCGTCGTCATGTGTTCAGACAATGGCATTGTGAAAGAAGATGTTACAAGTTCGCCACAAGAACTTACAGTAAAACTTACAAGGGCAATGCTAAAAGGGCTTACGGGAGTATGTGCTTTGGCAAAAGATGCCGATTCTGAAATTATAATAGTCGATATGGGCATGTTAGAAGAAATTGAAGATGATAGACTTATAAAAAGAAGAATTGCTCCGATTACTAAAAATTTTATGAAAGAGCCTGCCATGACTATCGATGAAGCGATTGAGGCCATTTGTTCGGGAATTGAAATTGCCGATAAGCTCTATAAAGAATATGATATTCTCGGCACAGGAGAGCTAGGCATGGGAAATACCACAACTTCTGCTGCTGTGATTTCTGCTGCTTTAAATCTAGACGAAAAATTAATTGTGGGCTTAGGTTCTGGCGTGAGCGATGAGCAGTACCAAAAGAAATTATCTGTTGTAAAAAATGCAATAAAAAAATATGAATTAAATAAAAAAGAACCAATTGAGATTTTGGCAACTGTTGGAGGTTTTGACATTGCCGGTCTCGTGGGTATTTTTATTTCTGCTGCAAAAAATAAAAAACCAGTAGTGATAGACGGTTTAATTTCTTCGGCGGCCGCGCTTATTGCCTATAAATTGAATAATAATTGCAAAGACTATATGATTGCATCGCATCTTAGCAAAGAAAGTGGCGAAAAATATGTCTTAGATGAATTGAAGCTATTGCCAATGCTTGATTTAAATATGAGACTTGGAGAAGGTTCTGGCTGTCCACTGGCTTTTAAAATTTTAGATTCTTCCTTTTTTGCATTAAATAATATGGGCACATATAAAGAAAATGAAGTTGAAGAAAATATATTAGTAAATATAAGGGATAGATAAAATGATCAAATTAATTACGGGTGGCATAAGAAGCGGCAAGAGCAATTTTGCCCAAAATTTATTAAAGACTAAAGATGTATGCTATATTGCAACTTCCAAAGTGGAAGACGAAGAGATGAAAGCGCGTGTAAAAAAACATATAGAATCTAGGCCTAAGGATTGGAGAACTTTTGAAGATTATAAAAATTTACAACGAGCCGTGGGCTTAGAAGAGAATTACATATTGGAATGCTTGGGCAATCTGTGCTCAAATATTTTATACGATATCACAAAAGATATGGAAAAGATAGATTCTGAAACTCAAAAATTGGTTGAAGATTTAATTTTTGAAGAAATTTTTAAACTGATTAAAAAAATAAAATCAGAAAATAAAAATCTCATCATAGTGACCAATGAAGTGGGCCAGACTTTAGTGCCAATAAATCATCTCTCTAGAGTCTATACTGATATTTTGGGAAGAACTAATCAAAGGGTAGGAAATTTGGCAGACAGTATATATTTAGTAGTATGTGGGGCAGGGATTAAGATAAAATGATTAAGGCGCTAATTTTTGCATTTCAATATCTGACTAGAATTCCAATTGGAAAAAATATAGAATTTACGAAAGAGAATATGGCAAATGCAAAACTGTTTTTTCCATTAGTAGGGGGAATTATCGGCTTTTTAACGGGCTTGAGCATAAAACTCATATTGCCATTTGGTTTTCAAATCGCTGCAATATCTGGTCTTTTGGTAAATGTCATTTTAACAGGCGCATTTCATTTAGACGGGCTTGGAGATATGTGCGATGGGTTTTTTTCAAATCTTGAAAGAGATAGAGTCTTAGAAATCATGAAAGACCCTAGAGCAGGAAACTTTGCAGTAATATCATTAGTTTTGTTTTTGCTCGCAAAATTTACATTCTACTCAGTTTTAGGATTAAATTCTATATTAATTTTAACGGTTTCTGGAATTTACTCTAGAATTGCTGTGCTTTATGCTATAGAATTAAAATCGAATAGTCGAAAAGATGGTTTAGGAGATTTTGTAAAACAATCTAAGACTGGAAATTTAATGATTGTCTCAATGATAATCTATATATTTTTTTCTACAATATTTATGCCCAAATTATTAGCAGCTCTGATTATGGCAATTCTAACCTCTGAGATAATATCTCGTATCTCTTGTAGAAAAATCGGCGGACTTACGGGCGATGTATATGGTGCAATTGTAGAAATAAGCGAACTAGTATCAATAATTACAATTGTGGTGATAATATGAAATTAATAATGTTAAGACATGGACAAACAGAAGACAATGTGAGGCGAGTCTTTCCCAGAAAGGATTGCAAACTAACTGAATTGGGCAAAAAACAGATGCGAGATGCTTGCAAAAAGATAAGAGAATTCGAGATTACAAAGATTCTCTCGGGCCCATATGTAAGAACTAGAGAATGTCTTGCAGAAATACTAAAAGAATTAGATCTGCCATATGAAATCTATCATAATATACACGAGATTGAAACAGATTTTATCGAGGGCATGAGCGCAAAAGAAGCAATGGAAAAACATCCTGAGATTATGAAAGCTTGGTATAGTGATTATCAAAATTATAGATTGCCAAATTCAGAAAGCTTTATGGATGTATATATAAGAGCTGGAAAAGTAATTGAAGATCTTTCGAAAAGAGAAGGTAATCTGCTTTTGATAACACATCAAATGTTTATAGAAATGATGCTTGCAAATGTGCTAGAAAATCCAAATATAGCTTATAAATTCACAATCAATAATGGCAGCTTATCGATTATAGAAATAATTGATGATATCATAACTATCGAAAGAGTCAATTATTAAGAGGACAGTATGAATAAAAACATTTTGAGATTTATAAAACGTGTATTAAAATTGCAAATAGGTTTTATGCTGATTGCTTTGGGCACTGTGTTTGCGTTAAAATCAAATTTAGGTCTAAATTCCTGGGGGATTTTGCACGAAGGCTTATCAAAACAACTTGGCATAAGTTTTGGGCGCGCAACACAATTGGTGGGCTTAATACTGATTACAATCAATGCAATTTTAGGCATGTGGCCAGGAATTGGAACAGTTATAAATATGATATGTATAGGCTTATATACTGATCTTTTTATTTTTCTATTGGCCAATTTTACTTTCAACACTTTTATAAGTAGATTGCTAATTTTATTATGTGGACTTATATTTATAGGCTTTGGTTCGGCTCATTATATTACTGTGAAGATGGGAACTGGGCCAAGAGATGGCTTAACACTTACCTTGACAAAACTTTCAGGCCTTAAAGTTAGCATTGTGAGAATTATTTTGGAAGTAACTGCTATAATCTTAGGTTATTTAATGGGAGGAACTTTTGGCATAGGCACATTCTTATCCGGCGCATTAAGTGGACCAATCTTAGGGAAATCACTTGAAATTTTAAAATACGATCCAAAAGTTGAAAAACAGGAAAATGCAAGAGATACAATTAATTCCATATTAGGAAAGAATTAGGAGAGGGAACAAGCCTCTCCTTAATTATTTTAAAACTTCAGTCGCCGTACCGTTTTTTAAAACGATACTATAATCGATTAAACCATAGATATTTTCGCCATTCATAGTCAAAGGAATTTTTCTCATATCAAAGAAAACAAATTGCTCATCTTTTTCTAAAGCTTTTTTAATTATTAGCGAATCTTTTGAGAACATAGAATTTAAATCCATTATGCTACCGTCGGCATTCATATATTTAGAATCAAAATAAAAGATTAAACCGATAAGCAATTTATCTTTAAATTGTTCATCTTTTGAAACTAAGTCTTTAAAATTATGCTCAGAATTTGGATTGTTAAGATTTAATACATGGCTACCGCCTAAAAGACAAAGAGTTTTAATTTTGGGATCTACAAATCTTTTAAATAATTCATACATAGCAAAATCTCTATTTTTATCGCCTTTAGGATTTTTCAAAAGAGCTTCGACACCTTGAGCAATTTTTATTACATCTTCATTCATTTTCTTATCTGAATCTAAATCTTTTGTTTTATTCACAAAGCTTTCTAAACTCTTTATTAGACTATCAATATCTTTAGCCGAATTGATATTTTCAATATCAGATAAAAAACGTTCATCATTTAAAGTCTCCAATGCCAATATAATATTCTCGATAACAAAGTCTTGATCGATGCCGATAATTTCTATATCTTTATTAGAATCTGATATCTTTTTTATATTTTGATATAGCTTTATAGACTCTTTCGTGTGAATAAAAGTACCTTTGCTATTTTCAAAAACTTTATAGAGCAAATCATCATCGCGAGTTTTCAAATAATTATTTAGCATAAAAGCATAAGCTGGGGAATATTCGACGACTAAATTTAATTTTTTTGTTTCAATAGAATTTATAATATCTAAAACTATATCAAAGTTTTCTGAAACGCCATGATGTTCTCCCAAAATAATTATATTTTTATCGTTCATGTTTTCTAAAAGAGTATCGATATTTTCAATATATCCATCGTCTATAAGCTGCTCAAAATCTAAATTGTCTTCGACCAATTCTGTATGAGAATTGCCACATGCTGTGAAAAATAATGAAAATATTAAAGCCAATACTAATAAATTAAATTTTTTCATAAAAATCACCAATCATTTCAAATTTGAAATTTTTTTACTCAAGATATAGATAAAATAGATTGAATAAATTCCAAGCAAAGACAATACAACAATCCACATAATCTGCTTAATATTAGTGAGTATTTCAGGTTTAAATGGGCCAAAAATCCAAAAGGCCGCTCCAATTACTAGCGCTAAAATATAGATAAAACTTCGCCTTTTTAATCTCAGATTTTCCAATTCACTTTCTCGGGAAGTAAATAGCTCAAAATCAGTTTCGCCTTTTTTACTCTCGATTATTAAAATTTCTTTATTTATCATGCCAGGGCTTGTGGCAATCATGCCTGTGCCTTTGGCATAAGGTCTAATTTTAACTCTTCCAAAACTAAATTGCCCAAGATTTAATTGCAAATTGAAATATCTATATCCCATTTCATCTAAGAATTGCTGATAATTTAAGCGCTCTTTATTGCTCATATAACCGATATATTGAACTTTGTAATAATAGTTTTCATCTGTTTTTTGAAAATCATATATCGTCGATAATAAATCTACACTGCGAAGCCTAAAGCCCGATTGGGCAATCTTATTTAACCATTTTTCCCTAGAGTCGAATGGATCTAAAAATAGTTTAAACTTTTTCATTGTTTTCCTCCAATTGTCTATTTGCAATCTTTAAAACTTGATTCATGCGCGAGATTTCGGCCTTGAGATTCATAAGCCCAAGTTCAGTAATTATATATTCTTTCTTGCGATCATTTTTATCTTTTGGCAAAGGCTCAATCCATTTTTTCTTCGCCAAATTATTGATTGCGCCATATAATGTACCGGGGCCAAATTTAACTCTGCCATCAGTCTCTCTTTCTACAAATTGTTGTACACCATATCCGTGATTAGCTTTTATCATTGAAAGTAAAACTAAATACACAGTTTCAGTCAATGGTATTTCAATTTTCATAATCTCACCTCTATACTACGTCTGACGTATTAAGTTTATTATAAATCGCAAACTACTACGTGTCAAGTAGTAGTTTTGAAAAATTCTAAACTTTCATACTTTTCGTAAGTGAAAATGATTTCACGAAATGTAAGATGAAAAATTACGCATAGTAAAATAAATAGAACAAATAGATTATATAATAGTTAAAATAATTACTATATGTATAAAAGCAGGCTGGTTCATTGTTTATATTCTTACTATAAGTTATAATTAACTTGAAAAGAGGTGTGAAATGAAATTTGATTTGACGACTTTAAAAATCCTGAGCAGATTACTAAAAGATGGTCGTGCAACCCATCAATCGTTAGCTGAGGAATTAAATTTTTCCAGACCGGCAATTCATCAAAGGGTCAATAAATTGGAAGAAGAGGGGGTTATTAAAGGATATAAGGCCGATGTGGACTTTCATAAAGTTGGGCTTACGATCGATGCATTTATGCTTGTCAATATGCATACTTTAAATTACAATAAAGTAATTTCTAAGATTATGTCTTTTTCGCAAGAGGGAATCTTTATTGAAGAAGTTTTCAGAATTACTGGTGAAAAATGTATTCTCGTCAGATTGAAAACTTCATCCTCAGATAGATTGCGGCAACTTCACGACCATATGTTAAATCTGAAAGGAATTTCCGAAACTAATACTATGCTCGTATTGCAGACAGAATCGAACGATTTTAATGAAAATTTTGTTGAAAATAATATTGAAAAATAATGAATTATAAATATAGGAGGAATAAATTATGAGAAATTCATGTCCAAATGTTTTACCTTTCAAGAATGAGAAAATTGTAAACTATACTAAGGATAGCGCAGAATATAAGAGCTTAATGGCCGAATATGAGCGCATGGAAAATGATATGCTAGAAATCCCAGTCATAATTGGGGGAGAAAGAATTTATACTGGAAATACTGCAGAATGTAGAGTTCCGCATGATAATAAAAAAGTTATTGCAAAATATCATCTTGCAGGCGAAAAGGAAGCAAAACTTGCAATTGAAAAAGCACTTCTTGCTCGCGAAAAATGGAGCAAATTAGATTGGGACGAAAGAGTTTCCATATTTATGAGAGCGGCAGCTTTGGCAGCAGGCCCATGGAGAGATAAATTAAATGCCGCCACAATGCTCAGTCAATCAAAGACTTATAAGCAAGCCGAAATCGATAGTGCAGCAGAGCTTGTAGACTTTTTCAGAAGCAATTCGGCACTGCTTTCAAAAATTTATAGAGATCAACCTCTAAGCACCGAAGGCGTATGGAATAGACTTAGCTATAGACCACTTGAAGGCTTTGTATTTGCAGTTACTCCATTTAACTTTACATCTATTTGCGCAAATCTACCTTCAGCACCAGCTGAAGCGGGCAATGTTGCAATTTGGAAACCTTCATCATCTGCAGTCTATTCAAACTATATAGTTTATGAACTTCTTGAAGCCGCAGGACTTCCAGCAGGCGTTATCAATTTCTTGCCCGGAAAGAGCAGTGTGCTTGGAGATATTATTTTGAAAAATGAAAATTTAGCTGCGATTCATTTCACAGGCTCGACAGAAACTTTCCAAAATATGTTCAGAGTCGTTGGCGAAAATATTTCAAATTATAAAACATTCCCAAGACTTGTTGGTGAAACAGGAGGAAAGAATTTTGTATTGGCACATGAAACGGCCGATGTAAAAATTTTGGCTAGAGCTTTGAGAGACGGAGCATTTGAATATCAAGGTCAAAAATGTAGCGCCGCATCGAGGGCCTATATTCCAAAAACTATGTGGGAAGAATTAAAAACTGTATTATTCGAAGATATGAAAAAAGTAAAGGTCGGTAAAGTTTCAGAGTTCGATACTTTTATGGGAGCCGTTATTGACAAGGCCGCATACGATTCAATTACAGAATATATAGATTATGCAAAAGCGGCAGACGATGCAGAAATTATTTATGGTGGAGAATATTCAGACGAATCTGGTTATTTTATAGATCCGACAATAATTTTAACTACAAATCCTCATTTTAAGACAATGGAAGAAGAAATCTTTGGACCAGTTTTAACAGTCTATCTATATGATGCAAATGAATTTGACGAAGTTTTAGAATTGGTAGACAAGACTTCAATCTATGGCTTAACAGGTTCAATTTTTGCAGAATGTAGATATGCAATCGATAAAGCTTCAAAGGCTTTAGAAAATGCAGCAGGCAATTTTTATGTCAATGTAAGACCAACTGGTGCCATTGTTGGGCAGCAACCATTTGGTGGCGCAAGACTGTCTGGCACAAATGACAAGGCAGGAGCAATAAACAATATGACAAGATGGCTAAGCCCAAGAGTTGTCAAAGAAGAGTTTTTAAAATAAGATTATATTTAAGGCAAAGAGAAAAACTTTAGTCTCTTTGCCTTACTAATAGTAAATAAAAGTTCTATAAAATGGGCCCGCAAACTGTGCCAAAGATACTATTTGAACGACTTTGTTAAATCTATTGAAATTAGGTACAGTTTATTATACTATCACTATATAGAGAGGTCATAAATACGAACTTTTATGCTGAAAATCGGGTGAGATCATGAAGCAGAAAGTAGGAAATGTTTTTAATATTCAAAAGTATTCTATTCACGATGGCCCTGGAATAAGAACTACAATTTTTTTAAAAGGTTGTCCCTTATCTTGTTTTTGGTGTCACAATCCGGAGAGTTTATCTTCAAAACCGCAATTGAGTATAAATAGAGAAAAATGCGTCCTATGTGGAAGATGCGTTGAGGTTTGTCCAAATAATGCATTGGAAATTACAGACGAAAAGCTCGTTTTAGACAAGGCTAAATGTAAATTATGTGGCGAATGTGAAAATGTTTGCTTATATAATGCAATTGAAATAGTTGGAAAGCCGATGACTGTCGAAGATATAATGCGAGAAATAGACAAAGATGCAGTGTTTTATGAAGTCTCAAATGGAGGCGTGACATTTTCGGGCGGAGAGCCTTTAATGCAAGCTGACTTTTTAGAAGCATTATTAAAAGAATGTAAACAGAGAAATTATCACACGACCATTGACACAAGTGGAATGGCAAAATGGGAGAATATTGAAAAAGTAGCACAATATACTGATTTATTTATGTATGATTTGAAATCCATCAATGAAGAAAAACATAAAAAATTTATTGGTGCTTCAAATAAATTGATTTTGGAGAATTTAAAAAAGCTTAGCAAATTGGGAGTTGAAATCTATATCAGATTGCCCTTGGTTCGCGGAGTAAATGACTCCATAAAAGATATCGAAGACGTAATAACGACGATAAGAGAACTTGATAATATTAGTCAAGTAAATCTCTTAGAATATCACAGCATGGGTAGCGAAAAATATGCGCGCCTAGATATGGATTACAAAATGAAAGGCGACGAAAACTTAGGTCGCATGAGAATTGAAGAAATTCAAAAACTGTTCATTGAAAATGGATTTAAAACTGTCATTGGGGGATGACATCAAAAGAAAAGAGGAGTGATAATTATGATGACTGATCGAGTCAAAAAACTGAGAGAAAAAAGTGTGAACACTCAGCCGAGAATCGATATGGAAAGAGCCGTATCGGTAACCAAAGCATATAAAGAACATTTTGGAACCGTTTCCAATCCTGTTATGAGAGCTTTAGCTTTCAAAAGAATTATGGCTGAAAAAACCATATATATTGGCGATGGAGAATTGATTGTCGGCGAGCGTGGAGCAGAGCCTGGAGCAACTGCAACTTTTCCAGAACTTTGCTGTCACACAGTAGAAGATTTGGAAGTAATGGACGCAAGAGAAAATGTAAACTTTACAGTAACAGAAGAAGATAAAAAAATTCAAAGGGAATTTATTATTCCATATTGGGAAAAACGTTCAACCAGATATAAAATGTTCCAAGAACTAGATAAAGAATGGCAAGATGCTTATGCTGCTGGAATATTTACAGAATTTATGGAGCAAAGAGGTCCAGGACATACTGTTGGAGATAAAAAACTTTATCAAAAGGGTATGCTCGATTTCAAAGCTGATATCAAAGAAGCAATTGAAAATTTAGACTTCTACAATGATCCAAAAGCTCTAGACAAAAGAGAAAATCTAAGAGCGATGGACATTGCATGTGATGCGATGATTCTCCAAGGTAAGAGATATGCAGAAAAAGCTAGAGAACTAGCAGAAACTGAAACAGACGAAAACAGAAAAAAAGAACTTCTAGAAATTGCTGAAATTTGTGAACACGTTCCAGCAAATGCTCCAAGAAACTTCAGAGAAGCACTTCAAATGTATTGGTTTGTGCATCTTGGAGTGGTGACTGAATTAAATCCTTGGGATTCGTTCAATCCTGGAAGACTTGATCAACATATGTATCCATTCTACAAAAAAGAAGTAGAAGAAGGAACTTTGACTAAAGATCAAGCTGAAGAATTATTACAATGTCTATGGGTTAAATTTAATAATAATCCAGCTCCACCAAAAGTTGGAATCACTTTAAAAGAAAGTGCCACATATTTTGACTTTTGCACCATAAATAGTGGTGGATTGACCACTGATGGCAAAGACGGAGTAAATGAAATCTCCTATCTAGTATTAGATGTAATAAGAGAGATGAGAATGCTTCAACCGGGAAGCAATGTTCAAATTAGTGAAAAGACTCCTCAAGATTTCTTGAAAAAAGCTATTGACATAACTAGAACAGGTTATGGTCAGCCATCAATCTTCAATGCCGATGCAGTTGTAAAAGAACTACTCAATACTGGAAAGAGCATAGAAGATGCCAGAGATGGCGGAACTAGCGGCTGCGTAGAAGTTGGAGCATTTGGTAAAGAGGCTTATATATTGACAGGTTATTTCAACTTAGCAAAAATTTTGGAATTGACCTTAAATAATGGTTATGATGCTTATACTGGTAAACAGCTAGGCCTAAAGACTGGCATGGCTACTGATTATAAATCTTATGAAGAATTATATGAAGCATTTAACAAACAGCTTACACATTTCATAAATATCAAGATCAAAGGTAATAATATTATCGGCAGAATCTTTGAAAAATATATGCAAGCTCCATTCCTATCTGTAATCATTGACGATTGCATCAAAAAAGGCATGGACTACAATGAAGGCGGCGCTAGATACAATACAACCTTTATTCAAGGTGTTGGAATTGCAAACTTAACTGATGCGCTTTCATCGATCAAATATAATGTATTTGATAATAAAAACTTCACAATGGAAGAATTATTTAAAGCGATGGAAGATAATTATAAAGGCCACGATAGAATTTTCGATTTGGTATTTAATAAAACTCCAAAATACGGAAATGATGACGAATATGCTGATGCAATATTGAAGGATGTATTTAATGCGTTCCTAAATAATGTAAATGGTAGGCCTGCTGCCAGAGGAGGACAGCATCTAATTGAGATGTTACCGACCACATGCCATGTCTATTTTGGACAAGTCATGAAGGCAGACGCAGCGGGAAGACTTGCTGAAAAACCACTTGCAGACGGAATTTCTCCTGCAAAGGGAGCCGATAGAAATGGACCTACAGGCGTAATAAAATCTGCATCTAAGATGGATCAGCTAAAGACAGGTGGCGCACTTTTGAACCAAAAATTCACCCCGGCAGTAGTCGAAGGCGAAAAAGGTTTAGATGCCATGGCGGCCGTTGTTAGAGCTTATTTCAAACTCGACGGTCATCATATTCAATTTAATGTAGTTGGAAGAGACACTCTGTTAGATGCACAAAAACATCCTGATCAATATAAAAACTTAATAGTGAGAGTTGCAGGCTATAGTGACTATTTCAACAATTTAGACGAAGCGCTACAAAATGAGATTATTGAAAGAACAGAACAACAAGCTTAATATCATCTCGATAAAAGCGGGTTAATACCCGCTTTTATCATAATAAATTTAAATTTAGGAGGTTTATTATGGACGCATTAGCAAAAGTAGTAGCTACACTTAATGGATTTATCTGGGGCCCGGCAATGCTCGTTATGATAGTTGGTTCGGGATTATATTTGACATTTAGAATGGGCGGCTTTCAGTTTAAAAATCAAAAAGATATGTGGGGCCGCATATTTGAAAAGGGCACATCTGATGCTGGTATTTCAGCTTTTGCATCATTCGCAACTACAATGGCGATGAGAGTAGGAACTGGTAATGTTGCAGGAGTTGCAGTCGCAATTTATTTTGGTGGACCGGGAGCACTCTTATGGATGATCTTGGCAGGTATGACAAACTCAGCAGTCTGTTTTGCAGAGTGTTCGTTGGGAGTTTTATACAAAGTAAAAATTGACGGCGAATACAGAGGCGGCGGCCCGTATTGTGCAGAAAGAGGTTTGGGCTGGAAAAAATATGGAATGTTTATGGCTACCATATTTATGATAGGCGTTGCGGCATTGATGCCTGCGGCAGCTACTTATACAATTTGTGATGGATTCCAAAATGCTTTAGGAATTGATTTATGGAAATCTGCACTAGCTATAGCTATAATTATGGCAATTGTAATCATTGGTGGAGTAAAAAGAATTAGTAAAATTGCTTCATATATTGTACCTTTCATGGTAATCGTGTACTTAATAGCAACGGTAGTTATTTTAATAGTTAATATAGGAAGAGTACCAGCAGTAATTGCGCAAGTATTTGCAAATGCATTTTCACCAGGAGCTCTATTTGGTGGAACGCTTGGAGTTGTAATTCAGCAAGGTGTTAAGAGAGGAACATTCTCATCGGCATCAGGCATGGGTGAATCTTCCCCAACAGCCGCAGCAGCTGAAACTTCACATCCAGTTAAGCAAGGCATGGCAAATGCAGCTGGCGTATGGCTAGATACTGTAATAGTATGTACTGCATCTGGTCTTATGATGTTACTGACAGACACATTCAACACCGCTCAAGGTTATATAGGTTCAGGCGCTGCTGAGCTTACTCAATTAGCAGCAGAAGGCACAAATGGTGTAATCTTTGTGCAACTTGCAATGACCACAATCATGGGCAAAATCGCACCTACATTCATAGCAATCATGTTGGCACTGTTCTCATTTACTTGCTTGATTTCATACTATTATGAGGCAGAAACTGCAGCTATGTATCTATTCCAAGGCGATGACAAACAGAATGCAAGAAAAGTTGTAACTTGGATAATAAGACTTGCAATGCCAATACTCATATTCATTTGGGGTAATGCCGAATCTAAAATGGCATGGGATCTATCCGACTTGGCATTAGGTTCTATAACTTGGATAAATATGCTCATAGTAATGATGCTCTCGCCGAAAGTAATAGCTCTATATAAAGATTATGACAATCAAATGAAACAGGGCTTAAATCCAATCTATGATGTAGATAAGCTATCATGGAATGGAGTAGATAAAGAAATGTGGCGAGAAATAAGAGACAATTACAAAAAGACGAAATAATATATAATTAATACTGGCGGTTCAGTTATCTGAGCCGCTATTTTTTATGAGCAAGTAAAAACTGTACAAATTTAAAATATAAAATTTATAAATGTTTTCTATTTAGCATCTATGAAAAGGATTGCTTATATGTTAAAATATATACAAATATATAAGGAGATGAGAAGAATGAAAATCAAAGATAATTTAATTATTAAATTGATTTTAGGCGTCATTATCGGTATCTTGGTTGGAATTTATTCAAATGAGAGCGTAATTCAAATTATTATTACGATAAAGCAAATTCTTGGCCAAGTGATATTCTATATGGTGCCTTTGATTATTGTTGGCTTTATAACGCCTGCAATTACTGATTTAAAAGAAAATGCTAGCAAAATGCTCTTTGCTGCGCTTGCAATAGCATATCTTTCGTCAGTTGGGGCTGCGCTATTTTCAATGATTTCAGGTTATGCAATTATTCCACAATTAAATATTATGCCTGAAACTGAAGGTATTAGACATTTGCCTGAATTAGTATTTTTATTAGAAATACCGGCTCTAATGCCCGTTATGACGGCGCTATTTACTGCAATTGTATTTGGGCTTGCAATCATATGGACCAATGCTGAAGGCTTTGAAAAACTTTTCAAAGAGCTAAACAATATGCTTATGCAAATGGTTAGAAGAATTATAATTCCAATTTTACCAATCTTCATAGCCACAACTTTTGCAGGTCTCGCATATGAAGGGGAAATTATAAGTCAATTCCCAGTATTTTTAAAAGTTATACTCATAGTAATAGTGGGTCATTTTATATGGCTTGCACTACTTTATGCAATTGCCGGTGCTATTGCAAAAAAGAATCCATTAGAAGTAGTAAAATATTATGGACCGGCATATTTTACGGCACTTGGAACGATGTCATCTGCGGCAACATTACCAGTATCTTTAACATGTGCTAGAAAATCGCCAGTTCTAGATAGAAAAATTGCAGACTTTGCCGTTCCAATTGGAGCAACAATTCATCTTTGCGGTTCAGTTTTAACGGAAGTCTTTTTCGTAATGACGGTCTCTCAAATACTTTATGGAAAACTTCCAGAAGTTGGCAGCATGATAATATTTATTATCTTGCTTGGCATATTTGCAATCGGAGCTCCTGGCATCCCTGGTGGAACTGTAATGGCATCATTAGGCCTTATAACAGGCGTTCTTTTATTCGATCAAACTGGAGTTGCACTAATGCTTACAATATTTGCACTTCAAGATAGCTTTGGAACTGCTTGTAATATAACTGGAGATGGAGCAATTGCATTAATGTTAACTGGACTCTTTGGAGAAAAAGAAAAGGCGTAAAATTTTGGCCGCATACTATTGCGGCCTTTTATAATTTAAAACCTAATGTGTTACAATATATTTAAATTTGTAATTAGGGGGGATAATTTTGAAAGAACTATTAGAACAGGCAATCGAATTGGGAAAAGAGGAGATACCCTTAGGCGAAGTTGCAAGTTATATTCCTGAGCTTGCAAATGCAGATGTTAAAAAGATAGGAATTGCCATACAAGATATGCAAGGCAATATGGAAACTTGTGGCGATGTAGATAATGAATTTACGATGCAATCAATTGTAAAAGTTGCAATCTATGCCTTAGCACTTGAAGATTTAGGTCTTAGGAGAGTCTTGGAAAAAGTAGGAGTAAAACCCTCAGCAGATGCGTTTAATAGCATAGTGAAACTCGAAGATGACAGTAATCACAGACCACTAAATCCATTTATAAATGCAGGAGCAATAATGTGTACGGCAATATTAAAAGGCTCAATCGATAAAAGAAGACATAGAGTAATTGAGCTACTTCAAAAGCTATTTAATCGCGACAATGTGCAAATCGATATAGACACTTATCTTTCAGAAAAAGCAACGGGTGATCGCAATAGGGCCTTGGCCTATATGATGAAAGGCACAGGAATTATGGATAGCGATATAGATGTTGAAAAAGTATTAGATCTATATTTTCAGCTTTGTAGCGTAAAAGTTACAGTTAAAGATTTGGCAAATATGGCAGCTGTGCTTGCAAATGATGGCGTCTCTCCAATAACAGGTGAACAAATTTTGAGTTTAAAAGTCAATCGTGTAGTTCTCACAGTTATGTTTACATGTGGTTTATACGACTATTCTGGAGAATTTGCAGTCAGAGTTGCATTGCCTGCAAAAAGCGGAGTTGGCGGAGGAATTTTAGCTGCATCAAAAGGCAAATATGGAATAGCTGTGGCAAATCCAGCTTTAGATATTCACGGTAACTCGATCGCCGGAGTGAGAATGCTAGAATATATTTCAGACAAATTAGATTTAGAAACATTTTAAAAATTAAATAAAAAAAATTATCCCCTAAAATCTAGGGGATATTTTAATATTCTAATAGTCTATTTCCCTTTTCAGTCAAAGGAATTAAATTTTGATTGGAGCTGCCCCTATATCGAAGAGACAAATCTCTTTTAGACTCTACAAATCGGCCGTCTATTAATAGATCAATTTTTCCTAATAATATCTTTACAAATTTATCATCAGAATTTTGTAATTCTTGCAATGTAAAGCCAGTGTAGCAAATTATATCTTTGTCTTTTGAATGAAAATAATCTGCTAAAAAACTTAATTTATCGCTTTGTAAAAACGGTTCGCCTCCACTAAAAGTAATGCCATTTACATAATTATATTTTTCAAAAAGCTCCTTAATTTCTTTGAGTGTTATAAATTTTCCGCCATTTAAATTTTGGCTTTCAGGATTGTGACAACCCTTGCAATGATGCGGGCAGCCTTGTGTGAAAATGGCAAAGCGAAAGCCTGGCCCATCTACAATTGATTGAGCTTCGATGCCATAAATTTTAAGCTTTTGTGACCACATGCTTTACTCTTTGCGATTCTTCTTCTCTTTTAGCATCGTTAAATCTGTCGACTGTGCCTACAAGATAGCCTGTAATTCTTCTAATTCTTTGAAATTCAACACCTTTTCCAACTTCTTTTACTGATTGATTAGTCTTCATTTTTTCCTCCTAACGCTTATTTAAATAATAATCTGGAACATCGGGATATTTTTTCTTAAGTTCCTTCAGTTTTTCAATTGAGATTGCTTCGCCCTCCGCCCTGTTACAACGCGGGCAACGATCGTTTATAATGCCTGTAAATCCGCAAATCGGATCTCTATCTACAGGATGATTTACACTTCCGTAACCAATGCCTTCTTCTTTCATCTTTCTTATAATGCTTTCAAAAGCTAAAATATTTTGGCTAAGATCTCCATCAAGTTCCACATAAGATATATGGCCGGCATTTGTAAAAGCATGATAGGGCGCTTCTTTCTCAATTTTTTCAAATGCCGAAATCGGATAATATACAGGTATATGGAATGAATTTGTATAAAAATTCCTATCGGTAATTCCCGGAAGCTTTCCATAAATCTTTTGATCAAGTTTTATAAACCGGCCTGAAAGCCCTTCTGCTGGAGTTGCAAGCAATGTAAAATTTAAATTTTCTTCATTAGATTTTTCATCACATCTTTCGCGCATATGTTTTATAATTTCTAGACCAAGTTTTTGAGAATCAGCGCTCTCACCATGATGTTTTCCAACTAAAGCCACCAAGGCTTCTGCAAGACCTATAAAGCCCACGCTCAATGTGCCGTGCTTCAAAAGCTCACCAATTTCGTCTTCTGGGTCTAGTGAATCGGAATCGATCCAAACGCCTTGCCCCATTAGAAATGGATAATTTAAATTTCTCTTTTTATATTGGATATTAAATCTGTGTAAAAGCTGCCTAAAGACTAAATCCATAGCATTGTCTAGCAGTTCATAAAACTTTTTAATATTTCCACGAGCTTCAATTGCAAGCCGAGGTAGATTTATAGAAGTAAAGCTCAAATTGCCCCTGCCAGAAGTTATAGCTTTTTTTGGATCGTAATGATTTCCCATAACTCTAGTTCTACAGCCCATATATGCAACTTCTGTATCGTAATCGCCTTCTTTATAATATTCTAGATTGAATGGAGCATCTATAAATGAAAAATTGGGGAAGAGTCTCTTTGCAGAAACCTTCATTGCCAATTTAAAAAGATCGTAATTGGGATCATTTGGATTATAGTTAATGCCTTCTTTTACTTTGAAAATTTGAACAGGGAATATTGGCGTTTCTCCGCCACCAAGCCCTTCCCATGTGGCATCTAATACGCTTTTGATAACTAATCGGCCTTCTTTAGTAATCGATGTGCCATAATTGATTGTGCTAAATGGAACTTGCGCCCCAGCTCTGGAATTCATAGTATTCAAATTGTGAATCAGAGCTTGCATAGCCTGTCTAGTTTCAATTTCTATTGCTTTTTTACATTTATCAATAATAATTTTGGCATGTTTTTCATTTCCGCTAGTTCTTAGAGCGTTTTCAAGCGCAATTTCAATTTCTTTTTCATCACTCAAAGTTTTGTCGGCAACAATCTTTTCGATGTCAATTTCAATATTTAAAATATTTGCAGCAAATTCAATATTGGATCTTAAGAGTTTTCTATAACTTAAGTTCACACCTTTTTCCATAGCAAAATCGAAATTGGGAATAGATTGGCCTCCGTGCATCTCATTTTGATTGGCTTGCACGGCAATACATGCCAAAGCGGCATATGAGCCAATGCTTTGAGGTGAGCGCAAAAATCCGTGACCTGTTGAAAAACCATCTTTGAAAAGCTTTATAAGATCGATTTGACAACAAGTTTCTGTCAACATATAAAAATCTTTATCGTGGATATGTATAAGCCCTTCTGTGTGCGCCTTGCTCATATCTTCGGGGAGAATATAGCGATCTACAAAATATTTGCTGCCCTCTGAACCGTATTTTAACATAGTGCCCATCGAGGTATCGCCATCAATATTTGCGTTCTCTCTCAATATATCTGCGTTTTTAGAACCACTAAAAGTTATTTCTTTGTAGAGTTTCATCAAATTTTCTTCAGCATCTCTGCGTTTTTGATGATCGGCCCTATAAATTATATAGGCTTTTGCAGTTTGCAAAGCATTTTCTTCAATTAGAGTTTCTTCTACTAAATCTTGAATTTCTTCAACGCCCGGAACTTTAGACTCAATTTTGTCGACTACTTTTTTAGAAATAGCGTCTAATTCATTGTCTGAAAAGGTTTCCGAAGGAACAGTGCGATTCGCCTTATAAATAGCTTGGCGGATCTTATAAATATCAAAGGGCATCTGTGTTCCATCCCTTTTTAATATTGTGCTGGGGATTGCCATGTCTTCTCCTTTCAAATTAAAATATACTATATATTGTATGACCAAATTAATATTAGCATAGATATTGTATAAAGTCAATCTAATTTAGAATTTTATAAAACAAAAATATCTATAATAATTGCCATTGAAAACTCAATTTGATAATATAGATATAGTGAACTAAAGGATGAAATTAAAATGAAAAAATATTTACCACATCTATCAATTATACTGGCAGGCTTATCTTGGGCCACAATAGGTTTTTTTACAAAAGTTTTGACCCAAATGGGAATCAGTGAAATTCAGATGATGTTTTTAAAAGTTACAATCGGAGCATTCATAATAGCAATCATAATCGCAATAAGAGATAAAAATGCTTTTAAACTCAAAAAACTAAGCGATATAAAATATTTTATAGGGAGCGGAATAATTTCTTATAGTTTTTTTAGCTACTATTATATGCTCTCAATAAATGAGATGAGCATTGGTATGGCGGCGATGCTACTATATACATCGCCAATATTTGTCATGATATTTTCAAGAATACTATTTAAAGAAAAATTTACCAAAGTAAAAATAATATCGCTAATTTTAACTCTTTTTGGCTGTTTTTTAGTTGCAGGTGTATTCACAAAACAGATTCAGTTTACTAAAATTGGTATAATTTACGGCCTATTTTCAGCAATCGGTTATGGATTATATGGAATATTTGGAAAATTAGCTATAGAAAAAGGATATGACTCATTCACTATATCCTTTTACACATTTTTGACATCGACATTAGTATTTAGCTTTTTAATTGATCCAATATTACTTTTAGAAAAAATAGATAAAAACAATATATTTTTAATAATAGTATTTGTACTTATGACAGCGATAATTCCATACATAGCTTATAATAATGGCTTGAAACATTTAAAACCTGGCACTTGTTCGATATTGGTGTCGATTGAATTAGTTGGAGCAACCATAATGGGAATCGTAATATTTAAAGAAAGTTTCAACATTTTAAAACTTTTAGGAGTCGCATCAGTTTTAGCAGCAGTAATTATTTTGAGTAGGGAAGAGAAAACGAAGGAGCAATAAAATGCAAATAGATTATAAAAATGAATTGAGAAAATTAAAAGATATAGATTATAAAAACTTTAATTTAAAATTAATACCTAGCTTCGATCCCAATCGCAGCATAGGAATAAGGGTGCCAAAATTAAGAGAACTATCTAAGCGACTATGGAATGAAAATCAAAAAGAATGCAAAAAATTTTTGAAAGATTTACCACATTACTATTTGGAAGAAAATAATTTGCATATAATGTTTTTAGAAAAGCTTGAGAATATTGAAGAACTTATTCAAAAAACAGATGAATTTTTGCCCTATATAGATAATTGGCAAACTTGCGATCTATATTCGCCAAAACTCTTTAAAAAATATCCTAAATTGATATATGAAAAAATAAATGAATGGCTAGAATATGAAAATCTATATGCCAAGAGATTTGCTATTTTGACACTTATGAGCAATTATTTAGACGAAAATTTTAATAGAGAATATTTATATAAAGTTGCAAATATAGAAACTGAAGAATATTATCTGAAGATGATGATAGCCTGGTATTTTGCAACGGCTTTAGCAAAACAATATGAAGAGAGCATTAAAATAATAGAAAAAAATGTTCTAGAAAAATGGACTCACAATAAGGCAATTCAAAAGTCAATTGAGAGCAGACGAATTTCAAACGATAAGAAAGAATATTTAAAGACGCTTAGAATAAAATGAAAACGGATAGAGTCATCGCTTTTAATGGCCATAATTAGCAGCGTCTAGATAATTTTGAAGCAAATTTTTTCTTAAAATTGATATGATAATGTGCTATCAATTATTTATATCTGGAAATGAAATAGAATTTAAAATATATTTTAATTTTTGATAATTTTGATCCTCATAGAGATTAAAATTCTAAATAAAATTCATATTAAAATTATTTAATGATTCATTAAAATAGCATAAATAAAACTGTTCGCATCTTTAATTGAAGGTTTTTTGAATAAAACTATAAATTATCATAAATTATTACCATTATAATAATATTAATCTTTCATATTCACTAAATCTCATAAATAACAGCTTAAAGAGCCATTTTTTCTAAGACATATTAAAATCTTTCAATTCAATTAGATTTATTATTAGAAGTTTTTAACGAATAAATATATTATCCAACTTTAGCACGAACTCATCAATTAAAATAAAAAAACTCAAAGCAGTAATTTTTACCACTTTGAGATCATATACTATTTGAGTTTAATTAAAATGAAGGTGGTGTTATTGCGAACACCAAAACAGATTCTTCATTAGTCGGATTTTTCCATTTATGCAAAGTATTTTTTGGAATCCTTATGCTATCACCTTCATCAAGGATAAACACCTGCTCTTCTATATGCAATTCAAATTTGCCCTTGGTACATAATGCAACTTCCTCGCCTTTATGACTGCGCATATCATCAATAGTTTCTTTTCCTGGTGCTAA
Source organism: Tissierellia bacterium (assembly GCA_030537765.1). Taxonomy (GTDB): domain Bacteria; phylum Bacillota; class Clostridia; order Tissierellales; family Peptoniphilaceae; genus JAUNVH01. Next base: position 55,961 of record JAUNVH010000006.1, read on the forward strand.
TGTTAATTCGCAAAATTCTATATCACCTTTTAGATCCGGTGTTAATAAATGGTATTCAACATCACCACTATTAGAAGTTGAATGTGTTATTTTGAGTCGATTTTGTTTTTTAACAATCAATGTACTATTATTTTCTTCCTCTAGTAATAAATAAAACATTGGCACCTCTAATGCATAAGCTATCGCTCTCAATGTATTTAAAGAAGGATTGGCATTTCCATGTTCTATTTGACTCAACATAGAAGAAGATATCTCAACCATGGCAGCCAGATCCTTAATTGATAAATTCAATTCATTTCTAAGTCGATTTATTGTTTTGCCTAATGTATTTTTATTTATGATAATCGCCTCCAAAAAATATATGCAATATTTTATCATATCTAAATATTTTTGGCAAAATAAAGATGCGTAACAAAATTAAACTGTATTAAATTAATAAAACCTGATTGACGAAAATGATTTTAGATGGTACTATTTAATTAACAGTTGTATATTGCTAAATTAAAACAATAGAAGGAGGAAAAGTTATGTTAGACAAAGAGAAATTTATTGAAGAAATTCCTGCAGTAGCTGATGTTTGTGAATTAAAACCTACATTGTGGATTAATCCAAATTTGGTTGATGCAGAAAAAGCATGGGAAGAGATACCTTTTACGGAAGATGATATCTTAGATGCTGAAAGACGTTTAGAAAGATTCGCACCACTACTGATGGAATATTTCCCTGAAACAAAAGAAAAAGGTGGAATAATAGAGTCTCCACTAAAAAAGATAGGGAATATGGAGAAAAAACTTAGAGAAAACGGGCTAAAAGGCGAATTATATTTAAAAATGGACTCACATTTGGCCGTTGCAGGTTCAGTAAAAGCGCGCGGTGGTATTTATGAAGTGTTGAAACACGCTGAAGATTTGGCGATTGAAAACGATTTGATAGATCCTGATGAGGACTACAGACAATTAGCTAATGATAAAAACAGAGCTTTTTTTTCTAAATATACTATTCAAGTTGGCTCGACTGGAAATTTAGGATTATCAATTGGTATTGCCTCGGCAACATTGGGATTCAAAGTAATCGTTCATATGTCAATGGATGCCAAACAATGGAAAAAAGACTTATTAAGATCAAAAGGCGTTAAAGTCGTAGAATATGAGAGTGATTATAGCGAAGCAGTTAAACAAGGTAGGAAAGAATCAGACCAAGATCCATACAGTTATTTTATAGATGATGAGAATTCTAAAACATTATTTTTGGGATATGCCGTTGCAGCCTTGAGACTAAAAAAGCAAATTGAGGAAAATGGCATTGATGTAGATGAAAAAAATCCTTTATTTGTATATATACCTTGTGGAGTGGGAGGAGCTCCAGGGGGAATTGCATTTGGTATCAAAAAAATATTTGGAAATGCCGCACATATTTTCTTTGTAGAGCCAACTCATGCTCCCTGTGTACTTTTAGGAATGGCAACAGGACTGAATAATGAAGTCAGCGTTCAAGATTTTAATATCGATGGATTGACGGAAGCAGATGGACTTGCAGTTGGAAGAGCTTCTGGATTTGTAGGTACAGTTATGAAGCCTATTTTGAGTGGTATTTTTACACTTGAAGACAAAGAATTATTTAATTTTATGCGAATGTTAAATGAAACTGAAAATATTAAAATTGAACCGTCGGCTTGTGCAGCATTTGAAGGGCCTGTAAAATTATTGACATACAAATCCGCAAAAGAGTATTTGGAAAAATTCGACTTAATGGATAAACTTGAAAATATAAATCATATTGCATGGGCTACAGGTGGAAAACTAGTGCCAGAAGATATAATGCAAGAGTATTTAAAAACTTATTTATAGAGGTGAAACATGAATAATACATTGACAATTGTGGCATTATGTATAGCTTTATTCACATTAATTTACGCCACAGTAAAAGTAAAATTGCATCCATTCTTTTCATTGCTATTATCCTCATTCATATTTGGCATAGTATCAGGAATGGGAATGGAAACGTTATTAACAAATTTTGCTGAAGGAATGGGGGGCACGGTTGCAGGTATAGGAGTTATTATAACAATAGGGACTGTAACTGGAGCTTTACTTGAAAAAAGTGGTTCAGCAGAAACCATGGCCAGAAGTATACTTAAGCTAACTGGGAAAAAACATGCAACATTAGGTTTAGCAATAACAGGTTATTTTGTTTCAATTCCTGTATTTTGCGATTCAGCTTCGGTATTATTGGCTCCAATTGCAAAACGTCTAGCGAGAGATACTAAAATTTCAATGACGGCGATGGCTATTTCGTTGACAATGGGTCTGCATGCAACTCATATGCTCGTTCCACCAACACCAGGACCTTTGGCTGTTGCTGGAATATTAAATGCTAATTTAGGCACAGTTATTGGGATGGGCGCATTAGTTTCGATACCCGTAATGATAGTGGCTCATATTTTAGGCGATAGATTCGGGAAAAAGTATTACTATTTACCTAAAAATGTAGTAGAAATGGAAGAGAATCAAAGATTACCTTCTGCATTTATGGCATTTGCTCCGATTGTTATTCCGATTATACTCATGGTATTAAAAACTATAGCTGATTTTCCAACCCATCCAATGGGAGAAGGAAATGCCTTAGTTGGAACATTAGATATAATTGGTCAACCTATGATTGCATTGCTTATAGGTATGTGTATTGCACTAGTTTCATATTTCAAAATATTTCCTGATGATAAAGAAGTATATACATTTGAAGGAGTTTTTGGTAAAGCTCTTATGACGGCAGGTCAAATTGTTTTGATTGTTGGGGCTGGTGGAGCTTTTGGTTCTATCCTAAAAGCTTCTGCGTTAAAAGATATTTTAATGAACGCATTTACTGGAGTTTCTATAGGAATACTTGCACCATTTATTATAGGTGCGATCTTTAGAACTGCAATAGGTTCTGGAACTGTTGCAATGGTAACTTCAGCAAGTATGTTAGTTCAAGTATTAGATATATTGGGAATGGGATCACCGATGGGCAGAGTTATAGCGATGCTTGCTTGTGCAGCTGGTGGATTTATGGTATTCCATGGTAATGATGACTTCTTTTGGGTTGCAGCTTCAACATCAGAGATGGATACATCGATTGCATATAAGACATTTCCAATAATTTCAGTAGCCCAATCCTTAACAGCGCTACTATGTGTATATATATTAAAATTAATATTTATATAAAAAAAGGAGGTTCAAATGAATATTAAAAATTTGCCGACACCGGCAGTTATAATGTATCTAGACATTATGGAAGACAATATAAAAAGATATCATGATTTAGCTAAGAAACATAATAAAGATATATGGCCGATGACAAAAACTCATAAATCAAAAGAACTTATGAAATACCAAATTGACAATGGCGCAACTGGTCTTTTATGTGGCACATTAGATGAATGTGAGGCAGCTAAGGAAATTGGAATCGAAAATATAATGTATGCTTATCCCGTCGGAGAAGACAGTGCAATTGATAGAGTTATAGAGCTTAGCAAGACTGGAAATTTCATTATTCGGATTGACAACTTAGAAGCAGCAAAACTTATAAACGAAAAAGCAAAAAATGCAGATGTAAAAATAAACTATACGGTCATAATTAACGCGGGCTTGGGCAGATTTGGCATCGAAAAAGAGACTCTTTTAGATTTTATGAAAGAAATGAAAAAACTTGACCAATTAGTGTTCAAAGGCTTGTCAACACATCCTGGTCAAGTTTATGGAGGTCAAGATAAAGACTTTGTTAAAAAATGTTCCGACGACGAAAGAGCAATAATTGCTTATGCAAAAGCAGAATTAGAAAAGATTGGAGAAAAGGCGGAATATATTACAACTGGAGCAACGCCTACATTCGAAGATTCAATTGCAGATGAAAACTTTACAACTTATCATCCTGGCAATTATATATTTAATGATGCTATACAGATTTCTCTAGGAGTAGCAAACGAAGAAAACTGCGCTTTAAGAGTACTGGCTTCTATAACAACAAATCCACACGATGGACTTTATATGTCTGATGCTGGAGCCAAATTGCTCGGACTTGATATGGGGGCTCATGGGAATGAATCTATTGTTGGTCATGGCAGAATAGTGGGCCATCCGAATGCAACAATTGTTAGCCTGTCAGAGGAAGTAGGAAAAATTGAAGCTCCTCAAGGTGAATTTAAAATAGGAGAAAGAATAGAAATAATAGCAAATCATACCTGTGTTGTTGCGAATCTCACATCATATATTTATGGAATTAGAAATGGTGAAGTGGAAAAAGTATTTGAAGTAGACATTAGAGGAAATTCAAAAAGGTTTTAGATGAATATTTCAAAGCTAGACCTCAGTTTATTAGCTGAGGTCTTAACTATTTTTCAAATAATAAATAGCAA
>JAUNVH010000007.1:0-23818 GCA_030537765.1 Tissierellia bacterium
CCTGAAGTCGGCTCGTCTAGTATTATAATTAGCTTATCTTCTACCATCGATGTCAAAAGTGCCAGTCTCTGTTTTTCGCCTGAGGACATCTCTTGGGGATGTTCAGTCCGTTTTTCCCAGAGATTGCCCGCGATTAAATATTCTTTTACCAAATTCAAATATTCTTTATCTTTGAGCCTATTTTTTGGAATCAGTTCATTTTCCACTGTGTGAGAAAAAAGCTGTGAATCGGCATCTTGAAGTACATAATAGCTATTTCTAATTCTCTTTTTTCTGCTCATGCCATAATTTACTGAGCCTTTATTTATCTTTAAAAGACCACAAATCTGCTTGGCAAGCGTCGACTTTCCAATTCCATTGGCGCCAATTATACCCATGCATTCACCTTTGCTCAATTTGAAGCTGAGATTTTTTAGCAAAGTTTTTTTCTGCATATCGACTTGCAAATCTTTGATTTCAATTAAGACTTCGTTCTCGACAAATTTTCTTTCAGGTTTTAAATTTCTTTCATCTATGCAGCGCAGATTATGTTTTATTCTAGTATCTTCTGTCAATTCATCTGGACTCAATATATGACCTATGGTTTTGTCTTCCATAATTATCATTTTATCGAACAAATCTTTTAGATAAAAAAGTCTATGCTCGGCGACAATTATAGTTTTTCCCATCTGTTTTAATTTTTCCATAGTCTTTTTTAATTCTAATGTCGAATAATAATCTAAACTAGCCGATGGCTCGTCAAATAAGATTATCTCCGTATCATAGACTAAGGTCGAGGCTATGGCAACTTTTTGTCGCTCTCCTCCCGACATTTCAAATACAGATTTATTTCTCAAATGTAAAATATCTAATTCTTTAATAATATTTTCGACTCTAGACTTTAGCTTTTCACGCTCCATGCCCAGATTTTCGCCAACTAATGCTATTTCATCTTCTGCAATCGTCGAAAAAAACTGATCTTTTGGGTTTTGAAAAACATTGCCCATATATTTTGCCAATTCGCCTTTTTCATATTCTTTCAGATTTTTCCCCAATATATTGACTTCGCCTGCTAATTCGCCTTCATAAAATTCGGGTATTAAGCCATTAATAGTCCTTAAAAGTGTAGTCTTGCCGCAACCTGAAATTCCTGTTAAAACTATAAATTCACCTTTTTTTATTTTTAAATCGATATTTTTTAATTGCGGTTCATTATGGTATGAAAAACTCTCAATTTTTATTTCTATGATATTTTCAGCCATATGCTAACCCCCAATAATGCCAAAAATATTAATGCGAATATTATATCGCTTAATTTGAAATTCAAATCTCTATAAGACGTCTTTTTGCAAGGATATTCAATGCCTTTAGTTATTATCGAGGCAGTAATTATATCGCTTATAGATAGCCCACGATATATCATCGGCACCAAAAAAACTTCGAATGAGCGAATTGGATGCAATATGCTTGGATTTAGATTTCTAATCTTTACAGCCTCTTTTATCTCTCGCATTCTATGTTTAAATTCAGGCACAAATCTAAAAAATACTGCAATCGCTATACAGAATTGATCTTTAAGGCCAATCTTTCTATATGCATTCATCAGCTCAGATGATGTAAAAGTTCCTATCGATCTAGCCATCACGACTAGAGGCCATACCTTATAAAAAAATACTAAAAGTGGATAAAAAAATCTCACTTGAATAAGATCATATAGAGCATGATCTAATACATAATATATTAAAACGCCCATAGCAATATAGATTACAAGAAATTTTAAAAACAATTTAAAATCTTGCTTCAATAAAATTAAAAACCCGATGACTGCAACTGTATATTGCAAAAAAGTATTACCCATAAAAATTATAAATGTCGATAAGAAGATTATAAGTAAAATTGTCACCGGATTTAAAAAATATTTCTTATCTTCCATTTATCTAATCCAATACACTTTCAGCTTTGTCTTTTTTGCTAAAGAATTTATTATAAATATAGATTCCAAATTTCGCACCGATATAAGAAATAAGTATTTGAATAATAATTACTGCTATTACATTTACTGTTTGAGCATAAAAAGCACTCATCTGCTCAATTGCTTCTGCTGTAAACATATCTGGAAAAGCCTTTATCAAGCCTTCTGGTTTTAAAACTACAAAAAATATCAACCCATGCATAGCAAATACTAATTGTGCGATGACAAAAGTTAGCGTAAGTCTTTTATTGTCGTGGTAATTTTTAGGAGCCCCTATAATTAATTCCGCCACAATAGCAGTAGCCAAAAGTATAAAAATCATCGGCCAAAAGCCCATAACAGAATAAATAATTCCCATAATTAGATAATAAAAAAATAGAGTGCCTCGCTTTGCAATCTTATGGCATAAAGTAAAGAATACTGGAGCCACAATCAAAGATGCCAATGAATGATTTATAAATAGCATATATGGCCCAAATACCATCGAAAGATAACCTCCTGCCATCTCTAGTACAAAAGCAATAACTGTCATAATAGTTATTCTTACGATATCTCGCAATTTCATAATATACTCCTCTCTTTCCTTTCAATAATAATATGTAGTAACTGATATTAATTATCATCTATATTATAAAACAATCATATTCTAAATTCAATTCATTATGAGCTATATTTGCTATTTGAACGTAATCCTTAATTTTTTTAAATATTTTAATTATAAAAATTGACAAAAAAAGGAACTGCGATCACAGTTCCAATTATCTATCTATTTTTTCAATTTTTATTTTTATTTTTTTCTCTTTATATTTTTCTTTCGCTTATTTATTCCCAATGCATTCATCAAGCCTGTATTGCCATACATCAAGGTACCGCGTCTATATAGTTTAATTGAGAAAAAGCACAATAATAGAGTTGTCGAAAGCAATATCACAAAAGATATTAAAATTTCTGAAAATTTTACACTCGTTAAACCTACTCTCAAAAACATCGACATACCAGATGTAAATGGAATAAAAGATGCAATCCTCAGTAGTCCAGTATCGGGATTAACAAGTCCAAATATACTAACTAAAAAGCTCGCAACTATTAATAACATAACGGGCGTCATACTGGCGTTTACATCTTCAATCCTAGATACAATTGCGCCCAAAGCAGCGCATACATAAAGATACATAAAATAGGTCAACAATGCAAATACAAAATAGACCACGAGCATCTTAATATCGAGGGCAATATTCATGCCGGCCACGCTTAGGCTAAGGCCTGAGAAATTTTCGCCCATGGTATTCATAGATTCGCCAATATCCAGCATCTCTTGCATCATTTCAGCACTCATAAAGCTTCGGTTTATAAAAGCACTCACCAAAAGCCCCAGACCAGCTGCAATGAAAATTGAAATGCTAGCCAATGCCCCTGCAAAGACCTTTCCATTTATCAAACTAGTAGCATTTGTGCTTGTTATCAAAAGCTCCATAGTTCTGTCGTTTTTCTCGCGCGCAACACTTGTGGCAACCAATGATCCAAATGTTATTGTCAGCATATAAACAGCTATCAACATCACGTATCCAATTCCAAAATTAGCAATACTCTTAGTTTCCAAAACATCGTATTCTGTGTTTATAGTTTCTAATTTCATGATTTTTGAAATCTTTGCTTCGTCTAGATTTAGTTCGCCAAATTTTTTGGTCTTATAAAACTCTCCATAGGAATCTAGAATTGGATCTTTATAATCAGTATAGTTCACACTCTTTTTAAAAATCTTTATCTCTTCAAGCCCATTTATAGCCAATGCGCCTGCTAGCTTTTCTTCGCCTACATCGTCTCTCATGGAACGTATATTTTCATATGGAATCAAATTTATATCTTCAAAATAAGTACTGAGTTCATCAAGTTTAACCGAATCATGTGCAATAAATACTCCCACATCCATCGCTTTAGCTTTATCAGCAAATGCAGATTTAAATAATCCACCAATCACTGGGAGAGAAGACATAATAGTTACAAATAAAAATATAACTATGAGCGTTCCGATAAATCCTTTGTTTTTAAAATAATTTTTAAATTCATGTCTAAAGACTACGGCTGTTCTTCCCTTTTTCATGCGATCTCTCCTGTATATCTTATAAATATGTCTTGCATACTAGGCCTATATGAATCGAAAGTTTCCACACTCACATTTAGTCTTAAAAGTTCTGTAAGTAGTTCATTTTTATCGATGCTAATAGGCGAAACGATCAAAGAGTTTTCGTCTTTTTCTATATCTATGCCCTCAATTTCTGTCGAAATATAAGAATATAGATCCTCATCCGATAATTTATCAGATTTTAATCTAATACGGTTTTTACCAATCTCTCTTTTGATATTATCTAAATTGCCAGTAAGCACTACATTGCCGCCATTTATTATAGTTATATCCTCGCAGATTTCTTCGACATAACTCATCTGATGAGCAGAGAAAAACATAATCTTATCTTTGCCGATTATTTCTAAAATTATATCTTTTAATAGTTTTGAATTAACTGGGTCGAGCCCTGAAAAAGGTTCGTCCATAACGATTATATCGGGATCATTTATTAAGGCTTCACAGATTTGAACTTTTTGCTGATTACCTTTCGATAAAGTCTCGAGCTTTTTATCTTGATATTCTAAAAGGCCCACTTTGTCGAGTAGTTTACGAGCAGAGTCTTTACATTCTTGTTTTTTGCCACCTCTTAACATACCAAAATATATCAATTGTTCCAAAATTTTTTCTTTGGCATACATGCCTCTTTCTTCGGGCAAGTATCCAAATTTCACTCTGCTTTTGGAAATTGGTTTATTATCGAGCAAAATCTCGCCTGAATCTGGCTTAAAAACATCCATCAAACAACGTATTAAAGTTGTTTTTCCAGCACCATTTCGGCCCAAAAAACCCATTGGCTTTCCGCTATTAACTGTAAAATCTAAGCCTTTTAAAACTTCATTTTTACCATATGATTTTTTTATGCCTTTAAATATTAATTGCATAATTTTCCTCCTGTCATTGCCAATTTGCAATGTCTATATTATATAATATCAAAAATACAAATACAAATATTTGATTGAGTATTATTTAATTATAGTAAGGTTTTTAAATCTATTTCACTAAAAATCCTGCAAGTTCCATATTAGAATTGAAAGTGACAATATAGTCTATCTCTTTTGCTTCATGTTCCGCCTTATATTGAACTACAACAAATTCTTCGCCATCCTTCTTTGCGCTTTGAATTTCATAACCTTTAAGTTCTTTAAACGTTCCAATTTCAGCAATAATCTGATCATATGCTTCTTTAAACTGAGCTTCGTCAATCGCCGTTTTTAGATTCTCATCGCCCATATCGATCAATGCTTCAAAATCTTGTGAATTGAAATAATCGATTGCTTTTTTAGTTTCTTCAATGACAGTATCTTCATCAAAAGTATCAGACAATTCTTTTTTTCCGCAAGCAGTAAATAATGCTAAAGTCAGTACTAAAAGAATTAATATTTTCTTTTTCATTAATTTTCTCTCCTTTTGTAAAATTTTTTAGAATATATACTATAAATTAATAATAAAATTGCAAAGATTGCCAATATTGACTCAATTGTAATTATGTTCAATCCATTTAAATTGGCTATTGGAATAATAAAATCGATTATAAAATGGGCAAAAATTGCATATATCAAATATTTTATTCGTTCGCCTTTAATAAATCCGTTCCAGACCATTATAGTAAGCCCAATATGCACAATAGTCGTTAAAAATCTCTCTACAAAAAATATAGGCGACAAGAAATTCCAAGAAGTCGAGCCAGTAAAAAACGGGCTAAGTATTAAAACTATTTCTGAAATGCTATGGCCTAGACCAAAAATTATAGGTTCAGAAATTTCACAATCATAAGGTTTTAAAGCCAATTTCTTGATTATAAATCTTCCACTCTCTTCAAATAGGCCTGCTGAAAAAGCAAGTATTGCACCATATAACAGAGGTCTAATAGTCGCAAATAGAATCGTAGAGCTCAAATTGTTTAATATTTTTAAAAGCGGCAATCTCAATAATACTTGCGAAACTGTAAAACTTAAAAAACCTAATATAAAAATGCGAAAATTATTTTTAAAATTGTTCATATTACCTCCAAGAAATTTCCTAGTTGTATTAATTATACTAATACAATAAAAACTTGTCAAGAACAACACAAAAAAATCCGGCTTAGAGCATATAATTTAAGTTCTAAAATTTTTATAGTCATAATCTCAATAGATAATTTTTTGCAAAAAAAAACGCGATGAATTGATCATCGCGTAAATAATATTATACTGCGCAAGGACTATATCCGCAATCTTGACATTCTTCGCAACCGCCGGCGTGATTCATCTTGCCGCCGCACATTGGGCAAACATCGGGATTGTCTATGAGTTCTTTTGCAATTTCTTTATTTAATTCTTCTTGTAATTCTTGAATTCTGTTTTTCTTAGTCTTATCTGTAAATAAAATTCCGCTTCTTGCGCAACCATCTCTATATATTGTAATTCCCTTTACGCCCTTTTGCCAAGCGTACATATAGAGTTCTTCAACTTCGTCTACGCTAAATTCGTGTGGCACATTGACTGTGGAAGAGATACTGGCATCTATAAATTGTTGCCAAGCAGCTTGCACTTCGATACGCTTTTTATAATTTAAATTATCGGCTGTAACGATAAAGTCTGGCAATTCTTCTTCTGTCGATAGATTATTTACATCCATATATTTTTTTACAATATCTGTATATACTGTATAATAAGTGTCTTCAGAATGAATTGATTCTGTCTTTCTCGTATAAGAAATTTGGAATATAGGTTCAACACCATTAGAACAGCCCAATAGAGTTGAAATTGAACCAGTTGGTGCAATTGTCAATAATTGAGAATTTCTAAGGCCATATTCTTCAATCAGCTCCAAAACATCAGAATCTACATTCGATTTTAAAAATGGACTTTGCAATACATATTCTTTTTTATATGCTGGGAATGGTCCATCTTCTTTTGCCAAAAGCGCCGATTGTCTCAAGGCTTCGTTTATCATAAGTCTGCCAATTTGATTTATGAGATTTATAGATTCTGGAGAGCCGTATTCTACTCCAAGTTCTATAAACATATCGGCAAGGCCCATGATACCAAGTCCAACTTGGCGCAACTTTTTGCTCATCTCTTTCTGTTCTTTGAGTGGATGAAGGTCCATATTTTCGTCCAAAATTTCATTTAGATAGATTATGCCTTCTCTCACAGTTTCGCCAAATGCTTCAAATTCGAAGCGTGCATATTTTGTAAATGGATGCTTTACAAATTTTGAAAGATTTATGCTCGAAAGATTGCAAGAGCCAAATGGTGGCAATGGTTCTTCTGCACAAGGATTTACACCTGCATATTCAAAGTCGGGGTCTTCGCTCATAATATGCCAAGAATCAATTCTATTTTGATATAAAATGCCTGGCTCTGCCATATTCCAGTTATTATATGCCAGTTTTCTAAACAAATCTCTGGCGCGAACTTTTTTTTCAATCTTTTCGCCAGTCGCATCGACATCAAATTTCAATGTAAAATCTGTATCGGCCTCAACGGCTTTCATATATTCGTCAGTCACATTTACAGAAATATTTGCACTCGTAACTTTTTCTAAATCATTTTTGACATTGATAAAATCTTCAATATCGGGATGGCCCACATCTAAATTGAGCATCAAAGCCCCACGTCTGCCACGCATTCCAATGAGCGATGTCGTAAGTGAAAATAGATCCATAAAAGATACTGCCCCAGTCGTTGAACTTGCAGCATTATTGACTTTAGCTCCCTTTGGTCTAAGTTTGGAAATATTTAAGCCAACTCCTCCGCCATAGGAATAAGTTCTTGCAAGATGTTTTGCCGTATCATAAATCTCTTCAATAGAATCGCCAACTTTCGGCATTACATAACAGTTTGAAAGTGTGATTTTCTTTCCAAATTTATCTAATCCTCTGCCAGCCAAAATTCTGCCCGCTGGCATAAACTTTTGATCTCTGATGGCTTTTTTAATAAAGGAATTGCCTCCGCTCGTCCTTTCGAGAAAACTTTCAAAAGATTCTGAATCGTATCTATATTTTTTCTCATATATATCTCTTTGCAAATCGGTCATATGCCAGCCTTGTTCTCTCAGCTTTGCACGTTCTTCTCGATAGATAATATATTTCTTTGCAACATCAGGTCTAGTCTTCATCAGTTCAATTTCTACATTGTCCTGAATTTGTTCTATATTTATATTTTCTTCAGCTTTAAATTTTTCATAAATCTTTTCGGCAATGCTTTTTGCAATCACTTCGTCTTCGCCAATTTCAGTTTCTCGCATGGCTTTCATGATTGCAATTACAATCTTTTCGATCTCAAAATCGACAATACTCCCGTTTCTCTTAATTACTTTTAACATAGTCGCCTCCACAATATATAGTATGTTCACACCTGTCGGCATGCAATATATATAATATAACATAATAGAATTTTCAATTCAAGCGTTTTCAAAATAATAGCAAAATATTAAAATTTAATCTAAAAAAGTTTGATTATTAGCCATATTATCAATTGCATTTTTTAAATATAACTAAAAAACCTCAGATTAAAAATAATAATCTGAGGTAAAGAAAATGAATTTATTAATTAAAAATTTGTCTTTTCACTTTAATAATTATTGGATAAAGTATAATTGCCAAAACAGCTCCCGTAAGGCCTTGTATAATATTTCCAAATAGATCCGAAAATGCTGCAGCTACAGAATAGATAAAACATTCTGCAAAAAAGTAGCCACATGCCATAAAAAGTCCTGGCAATATTGCAGCTAAAATATGCAATTTTTTATCTTTAAGTCTTTTAAATAGCCAGCCTGCCAACGCGCCCTCTATGCCCTTTACGACAAATGTTATCGGTGCATAATAAGCATATCCCAAAAATAGATCTGCAAGTGCCGAGCCAATTCCTCCTGCGATAAAGCCACCAATGGGCCCAGTTAAAAAGCCGCTCAAAATTACGATCATATCGCCTAAATTGACATAGCCCTTAGTTGCCACAGTTGGAATTGCAATCATCATAGTCGAAACACAAGTCAGCGCCATGAGTAATGCTAAAAGCGTCAATTCTTTTGTTGAAAATTGTTTTTTGTCCATAAAAAATAGCCTCCATCATTTCTTGAGGCTATTGTATAATAAGTTTTGAATCTATTGAAGTGTCAGTTAATAAGTTTTTTATGGTATCAAATTAAGATTCATTGCGACTGAGTATGACTCTTTCTCTAAGTTCTTCTCTCTCTTCTCGCAATAGATATCTGGCGATAATATGTGAAATTAAATCTGATATGGGATATGAAATCCAAACTCCAGTTGCTCCCATATTAAATTTGGTCACTAATAAAAACGCCAATGGTATCATGATGAACAATTGTCTTGTAAGCGCCAATAACATTGATTTTAGTGGATTTCCAACAGATTGAAAATAATAAATGCTCACATAATAGATACTCACGAGTGGGAAAAATGCAATCATGATTCTAAAAGCAAATACAGCTTCAGATAATAGCAATTCATCTTTCAAAAAGATAGATAAAAAAGGCCTTGCAAATATTAGCATAAATGCCCAAATTGCAGTAGAAGTTGATGCTGCATATTTCACAGTAGTTCTCATAACTTCTCTAATCCTAGAATAGTTTTCTGCGCCTTTATTAAATGCCGCGATAGGTTGCATTGCGGCGGAAATTCCACAAAGGACAATAAATAAAAATATATAGGCTTTCGTTGCAACTCCCAATACTATAACGCCTGAATCTCCAACGTATCTTTGAAGTAGATTGTTTAAAAATGCCATGACAATACCATCTTCTCCTTCAATAATAAAAGAAGAAAATCCAAGTAATAATAGCACTTTCAAAAAGCCAAGTTCAATATTTTCAAAGCTTTTAAAAATGCTTTTACCAGTTGTTTTTAAAAGCATAATTAAGCTAAAGCTAAATGCCACAAATTGGGAACAGATAGTTGCAATGGCTGCCCCTTTTACTCCATAAGCCAATGTTTTAACTAAGATATAGTCAATCAAAACATTGGTGCTTGCACCCAAGATTGTGCTATAAATTCCAACGCGCGGTTTGCCAAGCGCAATCATAATCTGTGCTATAAATATATTTAAACTCAAAAAGAGTATTCCAAATAATAATATATTTAGATAATTATATGCATAATCAATTGTTGAAGCGCCGCCGCCAAGTGCTTTCAAAATTGGATAGGCCGCACTTTTAAATATAATAAATAGTGGCAGTATAATCGCAATAATAGCAGTAAATCCAGTTGCAAAAAAATCTTTTGCCCGACTTTGATTGTCTGCTCCAAAATTATCGCTCATCGCCGTTGCAGTTCCAACTGCAATCATATAACTTATTGCACAGATCAGCTTTTGAATCGGCAAAACTACCATCATGCCACCAACTGCAGCGCTGCCTACATAATTTCCTATAAAATACATATCGACCATATTATAAAGCTCTTGCACTAAATAACTCAAAATAATTGGCATTGCAAAGAGCATAAGTAATCTTCCTATATCTGTTTTAGCAAATAATTTTTTATTATTGCTCATAAAAAAACCTCCATGATATAGTATAACATCCAATATTTTATAAGTAAGACATATTATTTTGGATATATTTGGATATTCTAGGGGTTTTATTAAATGTTTATTCTTAAAATTATTATATATGTACGCAAAAAGGCTCATTTCTCCATGCGTTTTTGGATAAATGAGCCATATTTTTAAGATTTTGTTTTTATATTAAAAATTGTCTAAAGTTTCGATGCTATAACCTTGTGCTCTTATCTCGTCAATCAGATCTGGTAAGATTTCTACATTTGTTTTGCTAACTGCATGCAATAAAAGCACAGAACCGGGATGTAATTGTCCCAAGATTTTCTTCTTAGCCTCTTCCAAACTAGGTTGAGCTTTAGTGTCCCAATCGTGATATGCAAAAGACCAAAATGTTGGCCTATAACCTAAATCTTTTATGATTGCTAAGGAGCGTTCACTATAAACTCCCTCTGGAGGCCGCATAAAATGGGCCAGCTTTTGGCCAGTCAGTTCTTCGTACATAGTTTCGAGTTTAGTAATATCTTCAATCAAAACTTCTGTGCCTTTTTCCAATGCCTTTGCTCCATTTTTATGTTTATCAGTATGATTTGCAATCAAATGTCCTTCGGCTAACATTCTTTTTACTAAATCGGGCTTTTGTTTAATAAATCCGCCAGTAATAAAAAAGCTGATTTTAAAATCTTTTTCTTTTGCAATATCTAAAATTCTCGTAGTATTGTCTTCAAATTCATAGCCTTCGTCCATAGTTATAAAGACTCTTTTTTTGCCAGAGCCATCTTGCCAAATGCCATTATATTTGGCAATTAAATTGCTAATATCTTCATCAATCTTGGCGGGGACTGATTCATTTAATGGTTTTGGCACTCTATACCACCAGCTCAATTCCTTATTTGACAAATTCTCATACGATAAATTGCTTTCTGCTCTCACAGCCGGCTCGTTAATTGCAGGCTTAGCCGGTTCTATTTTAATTTCTGATTCTTCTTTTTCTGCCTTTTCGTCCGATTTATTTTCTGCTTTTAAATCTTCTTTAGTTTTTTCAGATTCCTTTTCTGATTCTTTTTTAGTTTGCTCATCAGTTAGAGGTTTTTCTTCTGATTTTTGTTCTTCATTAGCCGGTTTTATATTTATATCGGCATAGGGATCGCCCAAGTCTTTGGCCTCTTCATCTTGCTTGGGTTTATCCTCTATTTTAGTATTAGGATTTTCTTTCTCTTTTAAAATATTTTCATTTTCAGTTTCTGTTTCCAGATTTATATTTTCAGATTCTTTGTCTTCATGAGTCTTATCCTCGCCCTGTGCAATAGAATGGACTCTGCTCTTTTCCAAAATATCGGCAATATCTTTTCGCCTAACAAAAGTTACAACTACCAGAATTGTCAATAATAGATATAAAATTCCCAGTTTAAAATTCGATTTTTTACGGCGATTATTCCCTTTTTTTCTAATTCTATCTTCATTCATAAGAATACCCCCTTATTAGATAAAATATACCCGATTACACTCTCAATTTAAACTCATTTAGATAATCTAATAGCCTTTATATTCCTATAAAAAAGCACATCTCTAAGATGTGCTTCATGCGATATAAAATTCGTCATCATCAGTATCGCGATATTCCCATTCTATCGTTTCTTCATCTATATTCTCAGTTTTTTCGTTTTCAATATCTTCTAAAATCTCTTTTTGATAAAATTCTTCATTATGTTTTGCATATGGCAAAAAGATTGAAGTTATGAACATATCTCCGTTAATCTCCATCTCGAGTCGGCCGCCTAAAAGCTTTGTCAAATTTTCAGTTATATGAAGCCCCAAGCCAGAACCCTCTGTATTTCTAGATGAGTCGCCACGCACAAACTCTTGTTTTAGTTCATCGACTGAAATATTTAACATATCTTTAGAAATATTTTTAAGTTCCAATTTAATCTCTGAATCCAATATTTCTGTCTTTCCATAAACTCTAGAATTAGACAGGGAATATTTATAAATATTTGAAAATAGATTTTCCAATATTCTAGAAAGCATCTCGCCATCAGTAAATACAGTTATATATTCTTTAGTGCTATTGTAAATAAATTCCAGATTGTTCTGTTCAAATTTATCATCAAATAGACTGTAACTTTGTAAAACTGTTTCGTTAAATTCAATATGCTTTTTATTAACTTCCACATTGCCAGTAGAAGTTTTGGAGGCTTCAACTAGATCATTAATCAAAGTCTTCATTCTCTCGGCATTTTTATATAAGGTATTGGTATATTCTTTGCGTTCTTTTTCGTTTAAATCGGTCTTTTTCAAAAGTTCGGCATAATTTATAATTGAAGTTAGAGGTGTTTTTAAATCGTGCGAAACATTGGTGATAAGTTGAGTTTTTAATCTTTCACCTTTCATCTGTTTTTCCACCGCCGATTGAACAATTTCGTCAATTTTAGAAATAGATTCATAAGCACTCGTTGTGTCGTCCATTAGATTTAAATCGATTGGATCGCTTTTTTTGTGTATTTTTAATTTTTCCAAACCTAAAATCAAAGCCCTTTTCTCAACAAAAAGTCTCAATAGCGTTGTGCAGCCAAGCGAATAAAAAGCATTGACAGTAAAGGCAAATCTAGACATATTTTCCAAAATTTCAAACGAAAATATAATCATAAATGCCATAATAATGACGGAAATAACTTTTTTATCAGAAAATTTATAAACTTGATAGATTAGTAAATTTTCTTTGAATCTGCCTTTAACAATTCTCACAATGGCAGAAATGAGGGCAATGCTGACGATTAACATTCCAACAAAGGAACGCAATAATCCGTCATATCCCATATCAGAAATTAAAATGCCAAATAAAAATAGCACAAAAAGTTCTTCAAAAAACATTCTATTATAGATTGTATCGTAAAGCTTAGATACTAAGTCGGTAATTTTATCTAAAGCGTTTAAACCTTGTTCTTTGTAATTCATATTAATCTCCTTCCAGGCGAAGGAGTGTAGATGATTTTAGCCTTCTAGTTTATATCCCATACCATAGATTGACTTTAATAGTTCAGGATTTCTAGGATCTATTTCAATCTTATTTCTCAAATGACAAATATGGACTGAAATAATTTTTTTAGCATTTATTGGAGCTTCGTCCCATACATGTTCATATATTGCATTAGAAGAATAGACTCTGCCAGCATTTTTAATCAAAAATAACAATATCTTATATTCAAAGGGAGTTAGGCTTATGCTTTCGCCCTCGACAAAAACTTCCTTTTTTATATCGTCAACTTTCAATCTGCCAAGTTCATATATTCCATGGACTTCTTCTTTTGGCTTTTGGGTTTTGTTCAGCACATGGCTGCGCCTCAAAAGACTCTTCACCCTAGCCATAAGCTCAATAGAGTTAAAAGGCTTTGTGACATAATCGTCAGCGCCAATATTTAGACCCAATACTTTGTCCTCAAATTCACTCTTTGCGCTCAAAATTATGACTGGCACAGTATAATTGGCTCTAATTTTAACTAAAGCTGTGATACCGTCCATTCTAGGCATCATGAGATCCAAAATCACTAGATCAATCTCGTTATTTTTCAAAACTTCCAAAGCTTCAATGCCATCATTTGCAGTGTAAACTTCGTATCCTTCTGCAGTTAAAAAGATTTCTATCGCTCTGACTATATCCTTTTCGTCATCGCATGCTAAAATTTTGTAAGTCATCTGTTCACTCCGTTCTTTAAATCTATTATATACCTAAAATTCGTAAAATGTACTAATGAAAAACTAAGAAAAACTTAAGAAAACTTATTTTTTCTTTTATATGTACATTAGGGCAATTTTTGCCCTAAAGTTTGTGGGTTTATATTTCAACACATTTCTCCCATAAAACAGAAGAAATAAAATATACTACTGCTCCTACTGCAATATTAAAAGTCAATAGCTGAGGTATAACTGCAGCATTATCAGGCGTAAAGCCAGGCAGAAATATTGGCGAGCTATACCATAATAAATACTTTGCAGTTTCCATATTTAAAAAATAAGGTGCAAGTTTTGTGATCATATAATTTATTAAGAAATAGATTATTATCCAAAGCCAGCCCATTTTACCATTTTTAAATATACTCTTACCAATTATCAAAGCTAAGGTCAGAACCATGTAGATATTAAAAATCTGTACCAATAAGAGTATAATATATAATATAGTACTCTTCCCGCCAAAAATATCTAAAAAATTCTTCAGCGAAGCCGTTAGTTCATTCCAAAATCCGGAATAAGCTATTGACGAAAAAGCTATTATAAATAGAATATTTAAAACTACTGCAATAGTCGCCCATATTACAACATTCATTAGCTTTGCACCGATAGTTTGAAATCCATTAAGCGGCAATGAAAAAGTTAAATAGCCAGAGTCACTATATAAATCCCTTCTCAATATTGATACCATATAGAACAAAAATGTAACCATAGTACCTATCACAATAATAACACCGAATACAATCGGTTCAGGCCCTCGCAAATACTCTTTCGAAGCCGCTGTGCCTTGAACTAATAATGAACCGAAAAATGAAACTGCAATGAGTATCCACATAAATTTTCTACTAAGTTTATGTTCATATTTTAAAAGTTTAAACATAATTTACTCCTCTTAAATTTCTACTTTCTTCTCCCAAAGCACACTTGAAATTAGAAACATAATTGTACCTAATGCAATATTAAAAGTTAAACTTTTTAACATAATAATATATGCTTCATCAGGTGTATTTGGATAATAAAACGTCTGTGGTCCGCCAAAAATGACTTGCGATAAAGAGCCGCTCGGATACACTAAAATTGCAGATAGTCTTGCAAATAAATATTGAATTAAGAAGAAAATCAAAATCCATAGCCAAGACATTTTTCCATTTTTAAAAAGTGCTTTTCCAAGAATCATTGCCAATGCAAAAGACAGATATAGATTGAACAAATTACTAGTAGATAAAATAGCATATAAAATTATATTTTTAATGTGGACCTGAGAAATTATATGATTAAGACCATCCACAAAAGTTTGCCAAAAGCCATCATACATAAACGTTCCAAATAAAATAAATATACATATGCCAAATACAGCAAATAGAATAGCCCAAATAACAATATTTAATAGCTTTGCACCAATTATCTGGAATCCATTAAGCGGCAAAGAGAAAGTTAGATAGCCTGTATCTTGATATAAATCTCTGCGCAAAATAGAGAGCATATAAAAAAGAAATGTAACAAGCGTGCCAGTAATAATAACGGCACCTAAGAGCGTAATAGTAGCGTTAAAATTAGTAGCTTTATACTCTACATTGTTCAGCATATTTCTCGCCATAAGCATAGTAAAAAATAAAGCTATTGCAAAAACAGCAATCAAAATTGTCATAAATTTTCTGCTGCCCTTATGTTCATATTTTAAAAGTTTAAACATATTCCACCTCAACCAAAAATTTCTTTAAAAATTGAATCCATCGACATGCCCTTTTCGTCTCTAAGCTGTTCACAATTTCCTTTTAAAACAATTTCACCATTAGCTAAAAAGACAACATCGTCAAAAATCTGCTCCATATCTCTTACTAGATGCGTAGTTACAAGCATAGTCGAATCTTCGTCAACATTTTTAATAATCGCATCTAAAATTTGATCTCTCGCAACCGGGTCAACACCGGCAATTGGTTCGTCTAAAATATAAAGAGCCGCATTTCTTGAAAGAACTAATGCCAAATTCAGTTTTTCTTTCATACCTTTAGAGAGCTTATTTATATCCATTTTCTTATCTAATTTCATAAATTCCAAAAGTTCATTAGCTTTTTGCATATTGAAATCTTTGAAAAAGTCTTGATAAAATAAAAGCGCCTCTTTAATCGTAAAAAATTCATACATGAAATTACGATCTGGCAGATAAGAAACAATCGCCTTAGTAGCAGGCCCTGGCCTTAAATCATTTATTGTAGCCTGTCCTGAGCTAGGATTTAATATTCCTGCCAAAATCTTAATCAATGTAGTCTTTCCGCTGCCATTAGGGCCCAAAATACCCATTACTCTATTTTCATATAAACTGATATTAATATCATTAAGCGCTCTTTTGTTGCCATAATTTTTGCAAAGTCCATGAGTCTGTACAATTGCTCTATCCATTTTGTTCCTCCCTGTTTTTAATAATCTCGATTATTTCAGATTTAGTAAAGCCTATTTTCATCATATCTTTAATAAATTCATTTATCAGATCATTAGCGATATTTTTTCTCAAAAGTTTTACTTTTTCTTCGTCTTCAGTTACAAAGCTACCGATTCCCCTTTGGCTCACGATAATTTCCTCCTGCTCCAATATTTGATACGACCTTTGCACAGTATTAGGATTGACTTTCAAATTCCCAGCAATTTCTCTAACAGCTGGGAGCTTTTCGCCCAAATCATATTCACCTTTAATAATCCTAGTCTTTAAATACTCTGTTATCTGTAAATAGATAGGTCTATCATCTTTAAATATCATACGCCACCTCCTAGTGTACCTCTGTATTAATTACATAATACACTAGGCAATTCATAAAGTCAATACTAAAATTTAAAAAACACAGAAAAAAAACGAGTGTTTAAACTCGTCTTAATTCTCTCCGTCTTCGCCTGGGGTCCATGCTTTTAAAACATCTTCTGGAATGTTTTTGGCATTAAATCTAAAATGGCCAGAGATTTCTTTTTTAAATAGTATATCTTCTTCTCTCTCTTGTTGCCCTTCGTTGTGAAACACTAGAGGAAAGCCTTCTTCGTTTCGATTGTCTGAAAGTATTCCAATATGATAATCTCTTGGATTAAAAAATATAATATCGCCCGGTTGCCAATTGTTTGGATCATTTAGTTCAATTTCTAGCTCTTCGGCATATTCTTTAAAGAAAGGTTTCAAAGTTTTCACTCTTCTAAAGTCAATATTTCTGTCGGGCTTGTCTTCAATATTTGTATAGGCATCGCGCCTTTTTCTAATATCTTGATTTAGCATCTCTCTTAGCGAATAGCCTGCCTCTTTAAATGCTCGCCAAATGACATCGGTGCAAACTCCCTCATCTGATGGCGGATAGCCATTATTTTCAGAAATATAATCTGATTTATATTTTGGATGATTCATTGCATCTTTTCTAGCGCCGATTACAAAATCTCGATAATCGTCTATGCCATTATCGTTAAAATCAATTTCAGATTTTAAAGCTGGAAATTTTTCTTCTTCTATCTCTTTAGTTTCTTCCAAAGATCTGGCATCTATTATTATTGGATCATTTTTTGAAAGATTTGAATTTGTATCTTTTTCACAAGCAGTTAAACAGATTAAAATACTTGCTAAGAGTATAAATTTTTTCATATCAATACCTAATTAAATAATAAATAACATAAAGCCAACTCATCAGGCCATGAATAATTGCCCAGCCGATAGAATGCCAATTTGTATATGAAATAACCATTGCCAAAGCCGAGCCAAATGAAATGCCGTCTTTTACAGTTTTTTTAATAATTTTATTCTCCATTATATTCCCTCCGCTAATCATTATACATATAAACTAGACTTAAAGGATTACAATCCGGTAAAATCTAATCTTCAAAATATTTTTCCATTTCAGGATGTAAAATTTGATTAAGTTTATCGGTTGGATTTATATCATTTGCAATTTCAAAATTGATCATAGCCGATTCTCTATCGCCTAATTCTAATTG
Organism: Tissierellia bacterium; assembly: GCA_030537765.1. Lineage (GTDB taxonomy): Bacteria > Bacillota > Clostridia > Tissierellales > Peptoniphilaceae > JAUNVH01. The sequence goes on from JAUNVH010000007.1 coordinate 18,266, forward strand.
AATTACTCCCAGATTGTAATTTAGATAATAATCTGAGCCGTATTTATCAATTGCCCTTTCTAAAATCTCAATCGCTTCATTTAGCTTTTTGGCTTCTTTATAAATAAGTGCGAGCTGATTTAAATATTCTTTACATTCATTAAGTTTGAGCGCTTTTTTAATACAATCTCTAGCCTTGTCAAGCTGTTTAAGCTCCAAATAACAGATGCTCATATTGTAATAGTCGCCGTCACCTAATTGAGTTTTTTCTTTGGCATTAAAAAATTCTAAAGCTCTTACATAATCGCCATAATGCATATATGTGAGCGCTGCTTCTGAAAGATAGTTTGGCATATGATAATCGATTTGCTCATTTATCTCTTGCCTTCTAAAATCATTTTTATCGTATTTCAAAAACTTCTCCCAAGTGAGCTTTGCCTTGACATATTGACCAAATAGCGCATATATATAGCCAAGTTTATAATATGGCAAAGAGAAATCTTCTTTTTTAGAGATTGCCTTTTCATAAATATGCATCATATCGATGACGAATTGATTTTTGTCTTCATCGCCTAGATTTGATATATCGTAAAGTTCGAGTGCATTTCCCAAACTGAAAAGCACAGTTTCATCATCTAAATCCATATTTATAAGATAATTGAAATAGATAATTGCGTCTTTAATATTTTTTTCTTTTAAAAGCTGCATCGCCTCATACATTATGAAACTTTTAGGATCATCATGCAGAGAATAGAGCATATTTAAATATATATCATTATATTCATAATCTTTGTCTAGGCCTCCCAAAAATATGGCAGCTTTAAGAATTAACTCCAGATTAAAATCTTCTTTACCGTCTACAATTTCACCAACTAAATCTTTTTCCATTATAGGAAGTGGCAAATATCCAGTAAAGAGATTTTCACCTATTTCAATAGTTTTACCTTCTTTTAACTCCATAAATGCAATATCGTCAAGTCTTTCTTTTATCAGTTTTTCATAAAGCATATTATCACCTATATCCCATATACATTCTCTTTCTCAAAGTTGAACCGCTCAGTTGCAAAAATAGATAGCCTCTGAAAATCATCATAAAGCCACCCAGAATTTGCAAAATAATATAGTGTATTGGGCTCTTTAACATAAGTCCAAATTCGTTGCCAAAGGGCAAATCCATAATATTTAAAGTCGTGCTAAAAGTAATTGGATAAGACTGAACAATTGCCCCCAAGATTATGGGCAGTATCCAAAGATACCAATTTTCTTTTATAAATTCAGCCGAATATTTAAAAGCCGATGCTCCATATAGTCCCCTTAGATAGATAGCTTCGGGTATTGCATTTAACGCAATATAGATCAATAGATTTAAAGAAATTAAAATCCTATAATCGAGCATTTGGCGCAAAACATTAAAAAGCAGTAATTCTGCAATCCATAAGATAAAGAAAACAGAATAAATATTTCTAAGATACGGTTTAAAGCTATTTTTAAATGTAAGTAAACTCAACTTTTTATAGATAATTGCCGAATTTAGTATATAAAAATAAGACGAGATAATCGCAGCCAATAAAAACACATAGACAAAGCCCCATAAAAAGCCCATATTTCCAAATAATAAAGCGCCCGCTGAAGCCACCAAAGTTCTCAATATAGAATATAAAATTGGCAAAAGCACCAAATAGGGAAATTTTTTTAAAGTCTTTAGGCTCTCTGCGCCCGCTCTTTTATATACTTGATTTAAATCTTGCAATTTATTATTCACTAATCTTCTCTCCAATCTCTGTGTCAATTTTAATCGTTTCAATTCTTTCTTTATTGTGATCGAACAAAATAAATGTGTTTTGCTTTACAATATCATTTTCCATTATATCATAAGGAAATTTAATCAAAAACAAATCTGCACCAATTCTCTTGGCCCGATTTGCATCATATTTTAAAACATCCCTAAGATAATTATAGACAGCACGCTTCTTTAAAAGCTCTGGTTTTGAAAATTTTGGCGGCAATCTCTTGTTATTTAAACAAAAATCGTAAATCAAAAGCGAATTGAAATAATCGCTATTAGGAAAATTATTATCTAAATAATACTGCCACAAAATTTCATAAAGACTGGCTCTAGAATGTAGCTTTCTTCTAAAATCTTTTTCTTTCCAATATTTACCCAAAGACTCGAAAAAATCGAATGGAGTTTCAAAAAAACTTTCAATAATATAATTTATTGCATTATAAAAATAGTCTTCATTGTGAAACTTTTCCACCACATCTTCAATATTTTTTAAAAGCATAATCTCAAAAGAGCTAATATATTTTGTAGAAATCACTTCATATGGAGCATAATCTCTATAAATAATCTCATGTTCATTTGCAATATTTTCCATAATTGAGCCTTTAAGCACCTTCAAAAAGCCAAGCTGAATTTTTTCTGCATCCATAGAATAGACTTCATTGAAAGAATTTCTAAAAGATTTATAATCTTCATAAGGAAGACCGGCAATAAGATCTAGATGAATATGCATATTGTCATAAGACATAATTTTTTTAACTGCATATTTAAGTCTTTTAATATTAGTATTTCTGCCAACGGCTTTTAAAGTCTTTTGATTTGTAGATTGCACACCTATCTCCAATTGGAAAAGGCCTTTGCGCCTATGTTTTAAAAATTCTAAAAGCCTATCAGACAGAATATCGGCATAGATTTCTAAATGATAAACTTGATGTTCAGGTGCGTTTTTTTCGATAAAATCCATAATTTCCATAGTCCAAGATTCTTTGGCATTAAAAGTTCTGTCGGTAAATTTTATTATCCTAGCAGGCGATTCAAAAATATATTTTAAATCAGATTTAATGCGATTGGCTGAAAAAAATCTCAATTTGCCACTCATTGCACTCAAACAGAAGGCACAACTAAACGGACAACCTCGGGAAGCCTCATAATAGACAATCTTTTCCCTACTGTAGTCCATATCCTTATAGGGCGAGGGAATCTCGTCTAAATTTGAGACCATCGCCCAATTTTTATTAATTAAAATCTCGCCATTTTCTCTATAAGTTAAAGCTGGAACATCTTTAAAATCACATTTTCCATTAATTGCATCAAATAACTTGCCAGTTGGAATTTCTCCTTCGCCAGAAATTACAAAGTCCACAAAATTATAATCGTTCATAAATTCTAAAGTGCTGTAACTCACTTCTGGCCCGCCCATGGCAATTAACACATCTGGCATTGCTTTTTTCAAATCAGAAGCCAGCTTTAAAACTTCATTCACATTGAAAATATAAGTTGAAAAGCCAACATAATCGGGCGACGTTTCGCAAATTTTTTCTAATATATATTCTAAATTTTGATTAACAGTAAAAGTCAAAATCTCCATATCGTAATTAGAATTATAGCTTTTAATAAATTCTAAAGCTAAATTGCTATGAGAATATGAAGAGTTTAGACCCACCAATACAATTTTCATAAAATCACATTCTGTCAGGCGCTTTAATTCCTAAAAGTTTTAAGCCGCTTTTAATTGTAGATTTTGCCGCATAACAAAGAGCAAGCCTTGCATTTTTTAGCTTATCATCTTCCACATTAATCGGCACGCTATTATAATAGGAATTGAAAGTCTTTGCAATCTCAACAATATGGCGCGTAATAAAATAAGGCTGATACTTTTCATGCGCATCAAAAATTGATTCTGGATAGCGATAGATGAGATTTAAAATATCTCTTTCAATATCTAAATCTAGTAGCGAAAAATCGAAATCTAAATCAGTTTCAAAATCGCCTTTTTCTAAAAGTGACGCAATTCTCGCATGAGTATATTGTACATATGGTCCAGTTTCTCCCTCAAAAGATAGAGTCTTTTCCCAATCGAAAGTATAATCTTTTATGCGATCGTTAAACAGTTCTTGAAAAATAACAGCGCCAACTCCAATTTGAGCCGAAAGTTCTTCAATTTCAGATTCAGTTAGACCTCTGTCTTTTGAAAGCATAACTTCCTTAATGCCCTCTTTTGCCTTGTTCAATACATCTTCCAAAAACACGACTTTGCCTTCACGAGTGGAAAGTCTGCCCTCTTTAAGATTGACCATGCCAAAAGGCACGTGAACACAATCTTTTGCCCAGTCTTTGCCCATTTTGTCTAAAACTGCAAAGAGCTGTCTAAAATATAAGTTTTGTTCGCTGCCCACCACATAAATATTTTTATAAAAATCATAAACTTTGTGGCGATAGATTGCAGTTGCCAAATCTCTTGTGGCATAGAGCGTTGAACCGTCCGATTTTAAAATCATAGCCGGTGGCAGATCATATTCTTCAAGCTCCACAATGCTTGCACCTTGCGACTCGATTAAAAGATTTTTATCCTCGAGTTCATTGACGACATCTTCCATTTTGTCGGAGAAAAAGCTCTCGCCTAAATATGTGTCAAATTTGATGTCTAAGAGTTCATAAACTCTTTGGAACTCTTTCATCGACTCTTTAACAAAAAACTCCCAAAGTCTAACTGCCTCTTCGTCTTTATTTTCAAGCTTTGTAAACCACATTCTCGCCTCGTCTGCAAGTTCGGGTTTTTCTTTGGCTGCTTTATTTACTTTGACATATAGCTTTAAAAGTTCGGGGATAGGATCTTTTTTTATAATCTCCTCATCGCCCCAATGTTTCATGCCCGTAATTAACATTCCAAACTGCGTGCCATAATCGCCAAGATGATTGTCGGCAATTACATCATAGCCTAAAAATCGATAAATATTATTTATGGCATTGCCGATAATTGTCGTTCTAATGTGGCCAATATGAAAAGGCTTTGCGATATTTGGCGATGAAAATTCGACAACGACTTTTTTGCCCTCTCCCAAATCACTTTTGCCATAATCTGCACCTTCTTTTAAAAGAGTTTCTAAAACTTCTTTGGCAAATATTTTTTGGTCCAAAAAGAAATTTAGATAAGGACCCTTTACTTCAATTTTTGAAAATTTATCACTTTTTATTTTTTCTTTAATCTCTTTAGCGATAAGCGCTGGGTTTTTGCGCAAAACTTTTGCAAGTGAAAAAGTTGGGAACGCATAGTCACCCATTTCTGAATTTGGGGGAATTTCTATCATATTTTTTAATTCATTTTCTTCTAAATCTGGCAAATTTTCTTTTAAAATTTTTGCAATATAATCTCTGTAATCAAACATATTATCCTCCTAAAATTAAAAAAAGCTCGCGTCTATAAGAGACGAAAGCTTCCGTGTTACCACTCTATTTGGTCTATGACCCACTCATTTTTTTAACGCAAGTTTACGAATCGCCTCCCGAAATTCTCGCAACTGCCAAAAAAACTATCGGCTCACACCCTCCCGACTCGCTGAAAATTTTTAAAGGCCATGCCTTTCGTTCACAGGCAATTAATTTTTATTTGTGATAAAAATTATATAATATACTGTTTTTAATTGCAAGAAAAACTACCCCCCTAATTTGGGGGTAGTTGTGTTTTTGTTTATGGTGTTTGTGGATTTGAAACTACTACAGTTACATTAGATGCTGGCATAGTGAATTGATTATTATCAACTGGTACTGTTTCTGTTCCACTCTTTTGAACC
>JAUNVH010000007.1:23918-58841 GCA_030537765.1 Tissierellia bacterium
TTTTTACAGTTATACTTTCTACTGTTACTGCTGGTGTATCTTGTTTTTCTTCCAACCCACTAATTGCTTTCAAAATAGCATTCTTCGCATTATTGATTTCTGTGCTATATGGGCAGTAGTCGTAATATCCGTAATAGCCTCTGTATCCGTAATAGTACATATCATAAAGCTGATCATATGTGTATGAATAATATTTATTCATATAGTCTCTAAATGCATCGAAGTCACTAAAGTTATAACCATACCAATAGTCATAGCCATAATATCCGTTATTCCAGATACTTTCAATTTGAGCTTTAGTGTAATTGGTGTATCTGGACATATAGTTATAAAACTCGGTCCAGTTTGCAAAATTTCTATTCGCCCAATTGTAATCGTAGTAGTAATTGTTGTAATAAGTGCAACTTGTGTCTTTATATTTATTGTAGACAACTTTGCCTTTACTAACTGCTTCATCTAATTTTTCCACGCTAGCTTCTGTGTATTTGTCTTTGTCTTTTAGCTTAGCATTTCCTGTTTCAACTGCTGAAAGTAGTGCTGAAAGCTCTTCATTGCAGCAGTAATAATATCCGCCATATGGATAATATTGATATTTTGGATAATAAGTGTATTTTGGTGCTTCTGTTCTAATTTCTGGAAGTCCCATATTAGCAACTGCTGCTCTTAAAATTTTTGAAAATTGTGCTCTCGTTAAATTGTTTTGAGGATAGAAATAGCCGTCATCATATCCGTTTAAAACTTTTTTTGCAACTAATGCGCCAATTGCACCTTTTCTTCTAATACTGTCTGAATCTTTAAAGACTGTTGCTCCAGCTGGATAATCTTTTAAGCGATATGCTCTTTGTACTATCAGCGAAGCGTCTTCTCTTGTTATTGCTTCATTCGGTCTAAAATTGTATGAAGAATCATCTATGATTCCAGCGTAAACACCTTTTGCTAATTCGGAATAATACCAATTGGCTTTGTTTACATCAGGAAATCTAATATCAGCTTGAGCCGATACTTTTAAAAGTCTGTTAATTCCCGTTACAAATTCAGCTCTCGATACTGGATCTTTCGGTCTGAAATATCCGTTTCCATCTCCTTTTAAAAAGCCCTGCTCGGTTGCCCAATTCACATCATTTTCTGCCCAAGTATTTGCAGTGTCTTTATAATATGCCGCAAGTGCTGGACTAAATGCCGAAACAACCATTACAAATGCAAGAGCAAAAGTAATAAATTTTCTTTTCATGTCTTCCTCCTTGTATTTAATTAATTTCAAAACTATAAGTTAAAACGTTTATCATTTATATTATACCCTAGTTAGTTTGTTAAATCTATACTTATATTAATGTAATTAAACTGTAATATTTTATTCTAGAAAATCGACACACTTTATTAAGGCCTAAATTTTTTTATTTTAATCTATATTTTTATTTTATATTTAATTTTTGCAAACTAAATTTAAAACTTTAAAAATTATTTTCATCTCTTAGAAAGTATTTTTATATAAAGTGTAGACAAACTTTTAAACCTTAATTTAAGAGATTTTTATTTTTACAAAATTTTATAAAACACTTTCCTTCATTATAGTTTTTGCAAATATTTCATTCGACTTTGTATATTTATTAAATTTTAAAACTGTGTACTCTGTCTTTTAAGTTGGTCTTAATTGTTCGATCATTTCAATGTTTTCTATTCTTATATCTATATGGATTAAATTTTAGATATTTTTAATTATTATATTAGCGACTGCATAAGTTTTTTAAATTTTAATATTTTAAATTCTTTAGTTGAGCATATGTTTGCAGCTTAAAATGAGGTATGCTCTCATTTTAATAAATTTTTAAAATTTATTTTTTTTAAGATTGTTTATTTTTTGTTTTAATTTATTTATCTATGTTTTAATAATATTACCTTCTTATCAATATTTTGTTGACTATGACTAACTTAAAGACTATAATTTTTATACAGTTGAATATTAATATCAATTGAACAATTAGGAGGATGATGATGAAGAGATTTTTACTTATAGCATTGATTTTATCAATGGTATTTGCTTTAGCTGCTTGTTCAGGAAACAATGCAACTAAAGAAGAGACGAAACCTGCAGAAACTGAAACGACTACTGCAGAAAAGCCGGAAGAAAAACCTGAGGAAGAAGCAGAAGAAGAACCTGAGGAAACTGAAGAGCCGGCTAGCGAAAGCGAATATAAGAGAGTCGTGGCAGGTACTGTTGCAGTTTCAGAAGTATTAGATGCTTTGGAATTTGACGATGTTGTGGGAATGCCCGTTACAGCATATGAAATTCCAAAAAGATATGAAGCTGCTGCGAAAATTGGCAGACCTATGGAACCTGATGTTGAGGTTGTAAAGAGTCTGGAGCCAGATTTATTTATTTCAGTCGAAAGTTTAAAAGATGCAAATCTTGCTAAACTTCAAACTTTGGGTATTAATAGTGAATTTATAAATCTCGACAGCGTAGATCACATAAAAGAGAGCATTACTTTCTTGGGAGATCTATTATCTAAGGAAGATAATGCAAAAGGGCTCGTTAAAGATATTGACGATAAGATTGCTCAATTAGTTGAAAAAGCCGAAGGCAAAGAAACGCCAAATGTGCTTTTCTTATTCGGCTCTCCAAAGGCCATCATGGTCGGAACACCAAAAAGTTATGTCGGTTCATTGATCGAAAAACTTGGCGTTCACAATGTCTCTGAAGATATTATGCCTGGAACTGATGCAGCTTATGTTCCAATCAATATGGAATCGATCATTAATGTTGATCCAGATATGATTATAAGAATGACGCATGCATCTCCAGAAGAATCTAAAAAGATGTTTGACCAAGAGTTTTCACAGTCTGATGTTTGGAAAAATATGAGGGCTGTAAAAGAAGGCAATGTAGTAGATTTGGAAAATGACTATTTCTCAGTTTCGGGTAGCGTTAAAGTTGCCAAGTCACTAGAACTATTATTTAACCATATCTATGGCGAATAAAAAGAGTACTGTGAGCAAAGGCTTATTTTTAATAATAAGCCTCTGTTTGCTTGTTATGAGCTTTATAATTGCTATCGGTGTTGGTAGCGTTAGTATAAAGGTATCCGAAATTATTCAAGTTTTTAAAAATATTATTCCTTTTGAAGATGTCAGAGCACAAATTTTATGGAATGTTAGACTCCCAAGAGCTATTATGGCAATAATAATAGGAGCCAATCTTGCAGTTGCGGGCGCACTTTTACAATCTGTTATGCAAAACCCTTTGGCCGATCCAGGAATTATTGGAGTTTCATCAGGCGCATCACTTGCAGCCGTTACAATTTTGATTCTATTTCCTGGATATGCTAATTTTGTTCCATTGGCAGCTTTTTTTGGCGGCCTTGCAGCAACTGGTATGGTCTATATCTTGGCTTGGAAGGGCGGCATTAAGCCGGTTAGGCTAGTGCTTTCTGGAGTGGCCATTAATGCATTATTGGGCGGATTAAATTCATTGATTTCAGTCCTAAATTCAGACAAGATTCAAAGCGTTGTATTATGGATTAACGGCTCACTTGCTGGCAGACATTGGAATGATTTATTACTACTTTTAAAATATTCAGTCGTAGGCTTGGTGCTTTCTCTATTCTGTATCAGAAGTGCAAATATTATGCTTTTGGGCGACGAAAAGGCCACAAACCTTGGGCTCAATGTTCATAAAGCTAGACTACTTTTGTCGGTACTTGGGGCGTATCTTGCCGGTATATCGACTGCATTAGTTGGTGTTATTGGCTTTGTAGGTCTTGTTATTCCACATATATCGAGGCTTATCGTAGGTTCTGATTATAGAGTTTTATTGCCATTTTCAATGATTAATGGCGGAATGTTTTTGTTAGTTGCCGATACTTTTGCAAGAACTGTTGCAAATCCTGTGGAGCTCCCTGTGGGAACTTTGATGGCAGTTATTGGCGCACCGTTTTTCTTGTATCTATTGAGAAAGGAACATGTATAATGATTTGTCTTAATACTGAATGTCTATGCTTAGGCTATGGAAATAGATGTGTTGTAAATGAATTAGATTTAGAAATTAAAAGAGGATCCATCGTTTCTATTATTGGGCCTAATGGCAGCGGCAAGTCGACAATATTAAAGGCTTTTGCAAAACTGCTTGCCCCAAATTCGGGCGATATTGTTTTAAACGGCACAGAGCTTAGAAGTATGAGCAATAAAAAATTGGCTCAATGTGTTTCGATGCTTTTGCAAAGAAATGTCTGCCCTGCCGATTTAAAAGTTAGAGATCTTTTATATTATGGAAGACTTCCCCATAAGAAATGGTACGAAACAAAAGACGACGAAGATATGAAAATAATTGAAAGAGCAATGCAACATACGGGCATAAAGAGTATGGCCGAAAAGAGAATTGCTCAGCTTTCAGGAGGAGAATCTCAAAGAGTTTGGCTCGCAATGGCAATCGCTCAGGAGCCTCAGGTTCTACTTTTAGACGAGCCAACGACTTATCTTGACATTGGCTATCAACTTGAGCTTTTAGAGCTAATAAAAGATTTAAATTGGCGTTTAAAGACGACTGTAATCATGGTACTACATGATTTGAATCAAGCTGCTAAATATAGCGACTATATATATGTTTTAAAAGAAGGCTGTATCTATGATTATGGTAAGCCAAAAGATGTGATTAGCGGTAAAATGTTAATGGATGTCTATCGCGTTGAAGGCGATATATTATATGACGAGGGCATACCAATTGTATTGCCCAAAACAACAAGGAGGAGTTCATGAAAATATTAATTACTTATTCATCAAAAACTGGTAATACTAAGAAAGTTGCCGAAGCAATTGCAACAGTAGTTGAGGGAGCAGATATTTTAGATATCAAGGAAAACCCCAATTTTGACGATTACGATGCCGTAATTGTGGGCTACTGGGCTGATAGAGGCAAAGCCGACCCATTGGCAGATAAGTTTTTGCCAAATATTAAAGACAAAGTTTGTGGAGTGTTTGCAACTTTGGGCGCATATCCCGATTCAGACCATGCTAAAGATATTATAAATTATGGCAAAAATTTGCTCGAAGAAAATGGAAACAAAGTCATAAGCACTTTTATCTGTCAAGGAAAGATTGATCCGGCGCTTACTGAAAGATTTAAAGATTTGCCAAAAGATCATCCTCATTATATGGACGAAGCTCGCAGAAAAAGACATGAAGAAGCTGCAAAGCATCCTGATGAAAAAGATTTAGAAAATGCTAAAACAGCATTTAAAGACTTTGTCAAGGAATTGGGCGCATAAATGGATATTTTTAAAAGATATAAAAACCGCGATAAATCGCATCATATGGGGGGAAATATGATGCGCTTCATAAGCGGCAAAGATAAATTGAGCAATATTTTGAACGAAAAAGCCGATAGAGAAAACAATGTAATTTATCTGCATATTCCCTTTTGCACTAAGATCTGTTCTTTTTGCAATATGAGACGTCAGCTATCAGATGTCAATCCTGAATATGTAAATATTTTAGTAAAACATATAGAAAAACTTGGAAAGACTCCCTTTGCCAAGAGCACGACTTTCGATTCTATATATTTTGGCGGAGGCACTCCGACCACAATGACTACGGAAGAATTGACGACTGTGCTTAGAGCACTTAGATCAAATTTTAATTTGACCCCAAGTTGTGAGATTTCATCTGAGACGACTCTGACTGAACTTCCGGCAGAAAAATTAGTCACTCTATCGAATGAAGGTTTAAATAGGATTAGCGTTGGAGTTCAAACATTTAATGACAATGGTCGAAAGCTCATGGGAAGAATTGGAAATGGCGCTTTTGCCAAAGAGAGGCTTCAAGAGTATTTAGATACTGGATTTAAAGGAGTCAATATCGATTTGATCTATAATTATCCTTATCAGACTGAAGATGATTTAGATAGAGATTTAGAGCTTATTTCGAATCTCGATATTGCAGGCTTCTCACTCTATTCTCTAATCTTAGTTAAAGATTCCATGCTAACTAAAAAAATCAGCAAAAAAGAAATAGAGATTAAGACTGATTTGGTGCATGATTATATCTATTATCACAAAGTTGTAGAGGCTGCAAAAAAATCTGGTTATGAATTTTTAGAATTGACTAAGATGGTGCGCCCTGGCAGAGATGAATATAAATATATTGTGCATAGAAATACAGGCGCACACACGCTCCCGATTGGCGCAGGAGCTGGCGGAAATATTGGCGGAGCCAAGATTATGAATCCCATTAAGCTAGATGAATACGCTGTATTTGTGGACAATTTAGAAATTATTGAAGCTCCAATATTTAGCGACAGATATGAAACTATTCAAGAGGCCGTAGATCAAGTTCAATTTGGCAGAATCGATTTGAAAATGCTGCCTGAAGATTTAGTCGACAAGGCAAAAAATTTATGCGAAGAACTAGTTGAGGCCGATTTGGTCGAAAAAGTTGGAGATATATATGAGCTTACAGAACTTGGCAAATTCTGGGGCAATAATGTCAGCCAAGAATATTTTGATTTGATGACAGAATAAATTTTAAACTTCCAAAGTAATATGCTTTGGAAGTTTTTTTAATATTAAAAGCCTCCGAGAATTCAAATCTCGGAGGCTTTCACTATATCATATAAGGATTATTGTTTGTTCATTCTGAGTACTCTGCCCGATCTATTTCCGGTATGTTCGCCGTTTTTGATGGTGAGTTTACCGTTTATGATTACATGCTCAATTCCTTCTGGATATTGAACGGGATCTTGATAAGTTCCCTTGTCTATAATCGTATCGGGATTAAATACTGTGATATCTGCAAAATAACCTTCTTTTAGCTCGCCTCTATCTTTGATGCCAAAGGTAGTTGCTGGCTTTTTGGTCATTTTCTTAATTGCTTCTTCTAATGTGAATGCTTTTTCTTCTCTGACATATTTACCAAGAATTCTTGGGAATGAACCGAATAGTCTTGGATGAGGCTTACCTGGTGATAGAAGTCCATCTGTGCATGCGTTCATTTCTGGACGCTTCATAAATCTGATTACATGTTCTTCTGTTCCATAAAAGTCAACCATTCCAACTGCATTTTCTTCATCTAGCAATAAATCGAATGTTGCATTGTATGGATCTTTGCCCCATTTTTCGCCAAGCTCTGTTAGGCTAAGGCCTACAACGTCTTTATTATGCTCCTTGTTTACAGAAGTTATAAAGATTCCGTCAAATCCAGCAAATTCTATGAAATTATCCCAACCAGGAATTCCATTTTCAATATCGTGAATCATTTTCTTTCTAAGCTCTGGATCTTTTAATCTTTCCAAAACTTTGTCTGTTCCGCCATCGTGAACCCATGGTGGCAAGATTACACCAAGCATTGTGGAACCTGCTACATATGGATATTGGTCGAATGATGTTGGTATGCCTTCTTTTTGTGCTTCTTCTAAAAGCTCTTCAACTTTGTCAATCTTTGGCCAGTTTTTCTTACCGCAAACTTTAAAGTGTGAGATATGAACTTTTACGCCCGATTTTCTTCCAATTTCGATAACTTCTTCCATTGATTCCAAAATTGTGTCTGCTTCTGATCTTTGGTGAGTTACAAAAGCTCCATCATGTTCTGCAACGACTTTACACATTTCGATTATCTCTTCAGTTTCACCATATGCACATGGCATATAGATTAAGCCTGTGGAAAGTCCCCATGCGCCTGCTTGCATTTCTCTTTCAGTTATATCACGCATTTTTTGCATTTCTTCTTCAGTTGGAAGTCTGTTGTCAAGACCCATTGCTTCCATTCTGATATTTCCATGTGGAACTAGATAGCATTCGTTAAGTCCCGGTTCAACATCTTCTATCATCTTTAGATAATTGTCTGTCGTTTCATATTCCCAATCAATCTCGTCAGATACTCCGTCTAGACCTGCTAGATTTTTTCTCCATGGACTGATATATTTTTTTGGGAGCGGCGCCATTGAGATTCCGTCTTGTCCTAAAAATTCAGTAGTTACACCTTGCATAACTTTTGGTAATACTTCTGGCTTTATTAATACGTCTAAATCACTGTGTGAATGAGTATCGATAAATCCTGGAGCAACGACTAAGCCTTCTGCGTCTATAACTTCTGCCCCTTCAACATTTTCAATTTCACCAATTTGTTTAATTCTGTCGTCTTCAATTAGTACATCGGCTTTATAAGCTTTTTCGCCCGTGCCGTCTACTACTAAACCATTTTTAATTAATATACTCATTGTTCCTCCTATTATAATTTTAATTTTATTATTCGTGATCCATTTCTAACTCGGGAGCAGGTGCTACTCCTTTTGCTATTTCAACTTTGGAAACTAAGAATATTGCGATAAATGCAACTATTCCGCCTGGAACTATTGCGCTTAGTCCCCATGGTGTATTTAAGCCATATATCCAAAATGCTGCAACTAATGTTCCAACAAGTATTGAGATAAAGCCTGCGTTTTTCGTTACATTCTTTGTGAATAGTCCACATATGAATGCCGCGAAAGGTCCTGCACTTCTAAGAGCAAATGCGCCCATCATTACGCTTATAATATTTGATGATGTCAATGCTACAAAAAGTCCAACAAGTCCTACTACTACCATTGCCACTCTTGAAATCCATACTTCTTTTTGGTCGTCTTTAGCGCCTTTTAGAATATATGGTCTATATATATCATTCGTAAACATTGTCGCTGTTCCTATCATATTGCCTGCCGCACTACTCATTGTTGCTGCTACTACTGCCGATAATACTAGGCCCGCTACGATAGGAGGCGCAAATGTAACTGTCGCTTCTGCTAATGCGTTTTTCTGTGCTCCGCCCAATGCAAAGCCGTCAACGAATACATATGCCATAAGCCCTATAAATGCTGGCACTATTGCATATGCTGAAGATAAAATTCCTGCAATTACGGAACCTGAAACTGCTGATTTTCCGTCTTTTGCTGAACAGAAAGTTTGCACTATTTCTTGGCCCGTTGTAAATGTCATAAAGTACATTGCAATATATCCAATGATCGTTGGCACTCCAACTTTAGACATTGAAGTCAAGTTTAGATTTGCTCCAGATGCATCTGTCATTTCTTTTGCTCTTGCAAACATATTGCTAAAGCCTCCAATTTTTGGATTGTTTACCATGATAAACATTGCAATTGTCATTCCAACTGTAATAAAGAATACATGCATCATATTGGCTGCTGCAACTGAACTAAATCCTCCACCCATTGTGTAAACGATTACTACTGCAGTAGTTATTATTGCTGCCGTTTTAAAATCTAGTCCCGTTAAAACATTTATTATTGATGCAGTTGCTATTATTTGAGCTCCAGTTGCCATAAATAAAGCCGTGATTGAAGTTATAGCTGTCAAAATATGAGATTGCTTTCCATATCTTTTTCCTATTATCTCTGGAACTGTATTTGTATTGGTCTTTCTGAAATATGGTGCTATAAATGATACCAGTACAAAGCCAATACCTGCTGCTATTACATACCATGCTGCCGACAAACCATATGTGAAAACATTTGTCGCAACGCCTGTGGTGCTCGCTCCACCAGTATTTGCTGCAAATAATGTGCCTGCAAGTACCAATGGTCCAAGCGATTTACTCGCCATTAAAAAGTCTTCATTACTCTGTTCTTTCGATTCTTTTTTCTTCTTATTAGATACATAAAGCCCGATTATGACTGTGGCTACCATGTATAACAAGATAACGATCATAGTAGTTGTGTTTTCCATAGTATCTCCTTATCTTTTGTTAATTTATTTTTCAAAATTTAGGCCAAGCACAATTTAGCACTCGGCCTAAATTGATTAACAGCAATTATCTTGCAAATTATTCTATTTTAATAATGCTTTCATAATGCCATAATAGCATTCTGTAACTTTTGTAAGTTGATCAATCTCTATATATTCATCTATTGTATGAGCTAGATTTTCATAAGATGGTCCCATGCCGATAGTCTTAATATTTGCTTCTCCAGCATAGTGTGAACCATTTGTGCAGAAATTATATTGAGTAATTTCAGGATCGAAGCCCATATCTTTTAATTCTTTATATGTGTCTTGTACGAAATCTTCGTCTTCGTCAAATAACCAGCCTGGGAAGAATCTTTCTCCAGTAATTTCATTGCCGGTATAGCACATTTCTTTTCCAACTGCATAGCTAACTTTTGCGTTTAATTCTGGATCTTCTTTCATCATGCGCTCAACTAATTCTTCAAGTGGCTTTATTACTGATTCTAAGGTCTCACCAACTAATAATCTTCTGTCATAAGTTGCTACTGCATACTCTGGAACTACTGATGCACCTGGATATGGTGAAGATTTAATATCTGTAAGTTCCAAAATGCCTTTGCCCAATACGGGGTGATCAGTCGGTTCAAGTTTTCTAATTTCTTCTATTATCTTTGCAATCTTATAAACTGCATTTATACCTTTTTCGGGATTTGCACTATGAGCTGGCTTTCCAAATACTTCAAGTTTAATTTCTCCTCTGCCCCTTTGACCAATCTTTAGATTGAGTTGAGAAGCTTCGCCAATAACAACATAGTCTGGATTGAAATTTTTGCTAATTTCTCTTGCAGCTACACCTTCAAAACATTCTTCGTGAACAATTCCTGCCACGTGAATTTTTCCTGGGAAATCTTTATTAGTATCTTTTGCAAAGTTTGCAGCAGCACATGCCATTGCAGCAACTGCGCCCTTCATATCTGAAGTTCCTCTGCCGTGGATTTTATCATCATGTATTTCTGCATTAAATGGTGGATATTTCCATTTGCTCTCGTCTGAAACGGGAACTGTGTCTATATGACCATCAAATACTATTGCTTTACCTTCACGATTTCCGTTTATTGTTCCAATAATATTTCCATATCTGTCAACTGTAACATCGTCAAAGCCATTAGCTTTAAAAAACTTGTTTAAAACTTCTGCAGCTTTGTCCTCTTCGCCTGAATAAGATTTTGCTCTAACTAATTCTTGAGTCAATTCAATGACCTGATTTTTTCTCTCTTCTGTTAACATTTTGACCTCCCCTTATATAATATCTATTTAATATCTGATGGATATAATCCATCCCAAACAACATCTACAAAGTTTTTCTGATCTGTGTCGCCTTCGGTGCTAAAGAATAGTAATACGCTGTTTTCATCAATCTTCATTTTTTCTTTATATTCTTTTAAGCTCTCAACTTTTATTGCCTTTGCAATTGCTCCAAGTGGCGCTGCTCCACTTTCGCCTGAGATTACTTGCTGATCGCCTTTCATTGGTGCCGCAAGAATTCTCATGCCATGTGCTGCATATTCATCTGTAACGGAGATAAAGTTTTCAGCATAGTCCATTAAAACTTCGAAACCTACTGTATTTGGTTCTCCGCAAGCAAGGCCTGCCATAATAGTTTGCATCTTTCCTCCAACGCAAACTCTTTCCATTTTGCATGCGCTTTGATATAAGCAATCTGCAACATCTGGCTCTACAATTGTAATTATTGGCTTATCGTCTGAATATACATTTGTGAAAAAGCCTGTAACTGCAGCTGCAAGTGAACCTACCCCAGCTTGCAAGAAAATATGAGTCGGTCTTTTGCCTTCTTTTTCCATTTTTTCATAAGCTTCATAAGCCATTGTCATATAGCCTTGCATGATCCATTTTGGTATATCTTCATATCCGTCCCATGCAGTGTCTTGCACCATGACCCAACCGTTTTTCTCAGCATTTTCGTTTGCAAGTCTAACGCAAGCATCATAGTTCATATCTTGAACTGTAACTTCTGCGCCTTCTGCTTCTATATTCTTAACTCTTTCTTCGGCGCTTCCATGAGGCATATAGACTATACAATTTTGTTTTAAAAGATTTGCAGTCCATGCAACTCCTCTGCCGTGGTTTCCGTCAGTAGCTGTAATAAAAGTTAAATCTCCAAGTTCTTTTCTTACTTCGTCTGAAATAATTTCTTCATATGACAGTTCCGAAATATCTTTGCCAAGTTTTTCAGCAATATATTCTCCAATTGCATATGATCCGCCAAGTACTTTAAAAGCATTTAGCCCAAAACGATAAGATTCATCTTTTAATAAAACATCTTTTACACCAAGATAATTTGCCAAGTTTTTTAAATCTACAAGAGGTGTTGGCTCATAGATTGGAAAAGACTCGTGATATTCTTTGATTTTCTTTGCAGTTTCTACATTTAGAAAATCTAGATTATATTTTTCTTTTTGTCTTTCTGTAGTTTGAACAAATTTAAAATTCTCCGACATTTTTCCTCCCTTTGCATTTATGCATAATATATTATTTTTTGTTTCGCTTATATATATGCAAATAGTGTGCCAAGTTTTTAAAACCGATGTGGAAATGTTTTCATATTGGCATAGAATAGCCAAAAAAAATTTTTATGAAAACGATATTGATAACTAAATAACTATCTTACAGCCGTTTTAAGACAAAAAAATTATCATTATGATAATTCTATTATCAAAATGATAATTCTAATTTCTTTTGAATATTTAGCAATCTATATCGGTTTATATTAAAATCTAATTATCAAAATGATAATTCGCTTTTCTGATTTAATAATCAATTATATTTTTCTAATTTCCTGTATAGAGTTGCTATGCCTATGCCAAGTTTTTTGGCTATGACATTTTTTGCTTCTGTTGAATGGCCATATATATCGAGTGCTTTCTTGATCTCCCTTTGTTCAAGTTCATCTATTCTCATTATATCTCTCATCTGATTTTCTTCTTCATCATATAATATATTTTCTGGTATAGTTTTTAAATCTAATACTCCGTCTGATTCCATCATATTTATCATAAATTCAATGGTGTTTTCTAGTTCTCTGACATTGCCAGGCCAATTATATTTTTGAAGTGCCTTTATTGCTTCATCGTCTATATATCTATAAGTTTTGGAACTAAGTTTTGAATATCTATCTATTAAAAGCTCAATTATCGGCAAAATATCTTCTCTTCTCTCACGCAGTGGAGAAATATTTATCGGTATTACATTAAGTCTATAATAGAGATCTTCTCTAAATTTCTTTTCTTCGATCATCTTTTCTAAATTTTTGTTTGTGGCAGCTATTACTCTTATGTCTAAATCGATTAGATGGTTCGAGCCGATTCTAGTAATTTTTCTATCTTGCAAAACTCGGAGTAGCTTTACTTGAAGATATAATGGCATATCGCCAATTTCATCTAAAAATATGATGCCATTATTTGCCAACTCAAATTTTCCAATTCTGCCTTTTGAATCTGCACCTGTAAACGCACCCTTTACGTATCCAAAGAGTTCACTTTCTAATAGGGGCTCTGGAATTGCACCGCAGTTTACGGCTACAAATGGTTTATCTGCCCTGTTTGATGATTTCCAAATTGCAGTTGCGACCATTTCTTTTCCTGTGCCAGATTCTCCAGTTATCAATACTGTGGAATTGGTCTTTGAAATTTTTAATATTTCTTCTTTCAAGCGCATAGTCTTTTCGCTCGTGCCTATTATTTGGTCGATTGCCAATGGATTTACTACTGTGATATTCTTATTTAGCTGATTTCTCAAGCTCACTAAATCTGAGAATATCAAAACTTTTTTGTATCTAGTGTTTTTTCGATTAAGATCTACTAAATCGCCTATAAGTGTATAATTTCTATTGGCAATTTTCACATGATATTCTTTTAAATCGTCTATGACATCACCTGTAAATTCAATTGCAATTTTTGAACCTAATATGGATTCTTTAAGTCTTAGCTGTTCTTTTGCACTCTTATTTATACTGATTAAGGTATTTTTATCATCTACTATCAAAACTCCCTGTTCTAGATGTTTCGTAACATCTTCTAAGGCGCTTACAGTTTCTTTTATCTCTTTTGTTTCCATATATTCAAAGGCTTTTGCACTTATAAATTCTGCTATTTGAGATAGAAGTTCCAAATAGTCATCTAGATTATCGAGTATCAATTCTCTATGTTCAATATCGCTTGACATCATGCCTATTACTCCGATTGTCTTTCCGCGAAGATTTATCGGAGTTGAGATTTCAAAAGTTTCGACACAGTCTTCTTTATTTGGACAGGCTTCACAAATTTTTTCTTTGCCAGGATTTTTTACAATTGAAGTTTCGCCAGTCTTTAATACATTTGTATAGACGAAACTCTCTAATGACATATCTTTATTGATCTTATCTTTAAAAATGCCCGTGCCTGCCACTCTATAATAATTTTCGTCCATCACTTCGACATCGACTTTAGAAATTTTAGAAATAATATTGGCATATTTAATAACAGAATCTTGAATTTTGAAAAGTACGCTATCCATAATGTCCTCCCCATTAGATTATAACGCAGATTAGAGATTTATTAAACCTTAAAAAGCTATTCTCAATATCTATTATATAATTCGTAAAGAATTATTTACTCTTTTGTAAATAAAAAGATTAGAAAATACTGTATATTTAATATAGACGAAAAAGAGAGTTGTTAATATGAAAAAATTTATTACATTTATCGCATTAGCTTTAACAATTTTAACTGCCTGTGCAGATAAAAATCTTTCAGATGAGCCAAAGAAAGTTTTGAAAGAGCCAAAAATTTACGAATATGAAGCCAAAGATTTTAAATTTGACTGCGATTTTTCAAAAATAGATGTCAAATCAGTCTCTCGCTTTTCAGACGAGGATTTGGAAATTGAATTTAAAGAAATTAGAAATATTGAAAATAGCTTTGTGGTCAATTTGAAAATTAAAAATATTTCTGATGAGGAAATTTATTTAATCGCAGACGATTGCGCTATCGATGGCTATTTAAATCACGTGAATTACGAAAAGCGACTTAAACCTCAAGAGTCTGACAATGCAAGATTTATATTTTATGATTTAGATCTCAATAAACATATGATTGAAGATGTAAGTGAAATTATGATAAGTATTGCTAAAGTAAAAGATGATAATTTTAGTCAATTTATTAAGACTGATAAGCTCTTTATAAATCTGGATAATGAGGCAAAGAGTGAATTGAATTATCGAGATTTCGATTTAATCTATGATGAAAATGATATTAAAATCTATAATATGGGTTTCAATTTAGAAAATAAGCATGCACCTGGCTACGATTATATGCTATTTATAGAAAATAATTCAGATGAAGCTATTTTTATAAGCGAAAAAGATTTGGGCAAAGTTGAAGATTCTAGCGAGCCTTTCTATTTTGACTTCTATTTTCCGCCAATGACAAAACAGATTTCACATATTTATTTTCACAGCTATGACGGCGATAAAGCTATTTCTAGTTTTGAAATCGATGCCTATATAAATGATTTGGACGATAATTTAATCGATATATTGAGTTTTAAATTTGAAAAGTAATATTTATTTATGCGCCGAGCTACTTCGGCGCTTTTATTTTATTTGCAATTTTCTTTAAAAGTTAATATATTGATTTTTTATACTGATAATTTTTTCAATATAGGGTATAATACTCATTGATGATTCGATTGGAAGGAGTGTGTATATGGAACAAAAAGTTGCCATCGTAACTGGCGGCGGTAAGGGAATCGGTTTCGGGCTTGCAAAAGCGTTTGCAAATAAGAAATATAATCTAGTTATAACTGGACGAACCGAAAAAACTTTACTCGATGCTAAAGCAAAACTCGAAAAGGAATATGGCATAAAAGTCCTGGCTATTACAGGAGATGGAGGTTCTGAAGAGAATGCCAAAAATGTTGTACAAAAAGTTATAGATGAATTTGGCAGAATCGATGTATTAGTTAATAATGCGCAGGCTTCCAAATCTGGCGTTATGCTTGTGGACCACAGTGAAGAAGATTTCGATTTAGCTATCTACTCAGGTCTTTACGGAACTTTCTTTATGATGAAACATGCATATCCTTATTTAAAAGAGAAAAAAGGCAGTGTCATAAACTTTGCTTCAGGCGCTGGCCTTGCTGGAAGGTTGGGACAGGCATCATATGCAGCGGCCAAAGAGGGCGTACGTGGAATGTCTCGAGTTGCAGCATCGGAATGGGGACCAGATGGCATTAATGTCAATGTAATTTGTCCATTAGCTATGACGGAATCTTTAGAAAAATGGAGAGAAGAATATCCCGAGCTTTACGAAAAAACAATTTCTGCTGTTCCTATGGGAAGATTTGCCGATCCCGAAAAGGACATTGGCGCATTGGCAGTATTTTTATCGAATGAAGGCAAATATATAACAGGCGAGACTATTTCCGTTCAAGGCGGAAGCGGTCTTAGACCATAAAAAATTGGAGGTATAAAATGAAAAATATTCATATTATCACAGGCGGTTCAAGTGGAATCGGTTTAGAATGTGCAAAGAGATTTAAAGAAGGATTAGTTTTAGTAACTGGAAGAACTGAAAGCAAATTAGAAAAAGCTGTTGAAGAACTTAAAGCTTTAGGCGTTGACGCAGCTTATAAGACTGGCGATATTTCTAGCCAAGAAAGCGTAGACGAACTTTTTGAATACGCTAAGAGTTTAGGCAATGTAAAGACTTTGATTAACTCTGCAGGAGTTAGTGGAGTTGGAGCAGATGCTAAATTCACTTTAGAAATAGACTTGCTAGGCACATTGCATCTAATTGAATCTGCAAAAAATATATGGATAAAGGTGGAGTAGTATTATTAATTGCCTCAATGATGGGCCATGTAGTGCCACCAAATCCAGAGTATGACAAATACTTGCAAGAACCTGATCTTGATGGAGCAATCGATAAATTAGTTGAATTTACTAATAATCATTCAGACGTTGCCTACAATTTCTCAAAACGTGGAGTGCATCTAATGGTTAGAAAGAACGCACAAGAATTTGGCAAAAAAGGTTTGAGAATATTATCAGTTTCACCAGGAATTATTATGACGCCAATGGCTAAAAAAGCAGCCGAAGCTCATCCTGAACAAATGAATTATATGAAGAGCGTTACTCCAGCCGGAAGAAACGGCGAACCGGAAGATATTGCAAATGCAGTTGAGTTCTTAACAAGCGATAAAGCTAGTTTCATAACAGGAACAGATTTACTCGTAGACGGAGGACTTGCAAATATACTTCCCGAATTGATGGCAAAAAGAGAACAATAAAAATCTATCTCCCGATTAATTTCGGGAGATTTTTGTATATTAAAAAGAAGCTCCTAAATTGGAGCTTCAAAATTTTTAAACCAACTGGTCTATATTATTTTCCTCAGGGTGATTTTGGAACTACTGGTTCTTCCGGAATGGGAATTAAAGAATCATCTTCGACTGGTCCTGTGCAATCGATAATAATGCTGGGCAATTTGTCAAAATTTACTTCGAGTTTTTCGCCCGCTTTTAATTTTAACATTCTAGAAATTACCGTTGCAGCTTCCGCCCTTGTCATTCCGTCATTTGGATTGAAATTATATTTATCATCACCTTGCAAAAGTCCTCTGGCATACGCCATGAGTATAAAGTCTGCACGTTTTCTATCTTTTAAAACTTCTTGCAAATCTGCAATAGTTTCTGCTGCTTTTACGACAATATCACTCTCAGGCATTTCTAAATTCAAAACTTTGTCAATTGCCTTTTCACACATTTCAGCCATTTCTTTGCGGCTGATAACTTCATCTGCAATTTCTACTGAATATAATAACTCAGGAATTATTTCCATATCTTCGGCATATTTAATATATCCGCTATACCAATAGTCATTTATAGGCTCTCTCTCGCCCGCAATTATGCGCACCACGAGCGCTAAAAATTCGCCTCTCGAGATTTTTGCATCTGGCTTGAATGTGCCGTCTTTATAGCCTTTGAAAATCTCTTTTTCTGTAAGTTCCATCACAGTATCATAATACCAATCGTCTTTTGATACATCAGAATATGAAGTATCAGCAAATGCAGTCTGACTAAATAGCATTATGAATGCAATAGATAAAATCAAAGCTTTTTTCATGGTTTCACCTTCCTTAAGATTATTATATCATCGTAAAGCGCTTTAATAAAGTAATTATTTAAATAGTTCCTCGCCGGCATAAGTTCTGCCTTCAACAATTTGTAAATTTAGATCTTTTTTTGCATCATCATTTACTTTAAAAGTCTTATTTACAGTATCGATAGAGATTACATCTGGTTCTAAATGAATTGTAATTACTTTATCTTCTGCATTCCAACTAACTTCGCCATTTGCATTATCAAAAATTTCTCTAACTGGATAAAGCTCTTTGCCATCTACTTTTATTGGAGAAATATTAAATCTAATCTCAGTTTCCCCTAACAAAATTTTGTGTTTGAAGTTTTGAAGTTGCATTATGGTTATCTTTAATGGCTTAATCTTTGCAGGTGTGAAACTGTGGTCTACATCTTCAAAGAATACTAATGCCAATTCATTTTTGACATCTTTCATTTCGCCATTTTTTCCGTCGGCAAAAGTTACATTTGTGTGATCATAATTATGCATTTGAATTCCTGTGCCTTGAAGATTAAATTCTTCGTCAATAGTTGCCAAAATTGCATCAATATCGGCTTCGTTTTCGTTTAAAACAACGACTTTTGGCACAATTCTTTGAGGTTCTTCGTAATTATATACATCGTCTTCATCATAAAATATTGTTACTTTGTCGCCAGACTTTAGAGTATCTGGTTTAATTTGATCATATAGTTTGTCGCTATATACTGATGATTTTGTCATAATATTTACCAAAGCATCATATGAACCGCCGTCCATAGGAACATTTACTTCAAGTGAAATATGGCCTTGGTCATTGATCACTTTTTTGACTTCTGCTTTCATTTCAGTATATTCTACTGCATTTGAATCTTTTTTAGAATTTAAGAAATAAATTTTTGAAGCATTAGTTTGTGCCGGTATACTTCTTGTAGATTCTCTATATAGAACGATAAGATTTTTATTTTCAAAATCTCCATCTTCTGATTTTTCTCCGTCTGAATAATAGACTTCTTTTGCATCATAAGCATTTATTGCTAAGCGATGTCTTGCGCCTTCAAGTTCTTCATTAAAGAAATCTACATCGATATTAAATCCATCTTCTGAATCGATTGCGATTACATCTGGTGTAAATTGTGCCGGCATGCTTAACATAACTGGAGTATTTACATCATAAAAGACAGTAATTTTCATATCTTTTTTCAAATCGGCTGCAGTTTTTAAACTGCCATCTTTTGTGTCCACAATAATTGGAGTATCTCCAACTCTCAATATAAAATTGACATTATTGTCAGTTGCACTCTTTAGATGAATTGCAAAATATCCATCTTCTTCTACAATTTTGTCAATTGAACCATTCATCTTCAAAAAGCCAATTTTTTCGCCATCTAATTGTGCTAAATCTTCATTTCCTTTTGCAGCTGCAACTGTGCTAAAGAGCATTATCATTGCAAGTGCTAGTAAAATTTTCTTTTTCATTTTATCCTCCTATTAAATCATTAGGTTTAGAGCATTTTTATTGCTCATATTTTTAGTCTCAGTTAATATTATACTCTTTACAGATTTTCATAGGTTAAAAATCGATTACAAATGAGATACAATATATTTAATTTATAGCTTAATTGTTTCAAATTGGGGTAAATTCTTACTAAATGGTACAGGAGGTTACAATATGGATACAAATGAATTAATTAAACTGCGTAGAGAATTTCGTCAAATAGCAGAAGTCGGTTGGCTTGAAATTCAAACCACGATCAAAATAATAGAATATTTAAAATCGCTCGGTTATAAAGTAAGATATGGAAAAGATATTCATTCCAAAAATCGTCTTGGCGTGCCTCCAAAAGAGGAATATGAAAATTATTTAAAGAATATTCAATTGCCCAATGTGGATTTCGATATATCAGAAATAAAAGAAGGCTATACAGGCTGCGTTGCCTATATGGAATCTAAAAATCCAGGGCCAAATATTGGAATGAGAGTAGATATTGATGCATTGCCACTAATAGAGTCGAAAGATGAAGATCATCTGCCCACAAAGCTCGGATTTGCAAGCAAAAACGAAGGCTTTACTCACGCTTGCGGACATGATGGCCATATTACAATTGGGCTAGGTGTTGCAAAATATATTGCCGAAAATATCGATAATTTAAAAGGCACATATACTCTAATATTTCAGCCGGCGGAAGAAGGCGTGCGTGGAGCATCTTCTATGACTGAAGCTGGAGTAGTCGATCATATAGACTATTTAATGGGCGCTCATATTGGCATGAATGAAAAAAACGGAGTGCTAGGAGTTGGCACGCAAAACTTTTTGGCAACTGCAAAATATGATGTAGAATTTAAAGGCAAAATGACTCATGCTGCAGCAGCGCCAGAACTTGGCAAAAATGCACTTTTAGGAGCGGCATCTTGCGCGTTAAATCTTCACACATTGCCACAATTTGGCAAAGGCATGGCTAGGCTAAATGTCGGGGTTTTAAATGCAGGTACTGGCAGAAATGTAGTAGCAGCAAATGCCAAAATGCTTTTGGAAGTAAGGGGTGATACTTCTGAAAATGCAAAACTGATAGAAGAAAAGATGAAAAAAGTGGTCGAAGGCAGCGCCATGCAATACGATTTGGAATATAGTATGACCAAAATGGGAGAAGCTGCAGCTTTTAATACAAAACATCCAGAATTTACCGATATGATCGCCGATGAAATGAAAAAGCGTGGCTTTGAAATTGACTTAAGGCCATCACTTGGTGCATCAGAAGATGTCAGCTTTATGCTTAAAAGAGTTGAAGAAAATGGAGGTAAATGCATACACTATCTTTTTGGCACTCAGCTTAGCGCACCGCATCACAATGAAAAATTTGATTACAAAGAAGATGTGCTAGACTTCGGTGTAAAAGCCTTTATCGAAACGATTGATATATTTAATAAACTATAAAATTTAGGCTCTATATCATTATTGATATCGAGCCTAATTTTTTATAATCATTTTGCTTTAAGCCAAAGTAAAAAAGATTCTATAATATTTTTAAATGCCTTTTGGCAGTTCTCACTCTCTTTGACTAATCCTAATATAATCTCGTTTTTAATTAACTTAAGCTATTATCTTGTTTAATTAAATTAAAAATTATAGAACCCTTTTTAAATATTCTAATAAAATATTAAAATACCTCTCTATATATATGATATGCATGATGTTTAATTACAATCTAATAATAAATTAAAACTGCTTTTAGATTTGAAAAACCTTTTGGAGGCACTTATGTTACTCAAAGTGGCGACGAACAGTTAGTAATAACATTTGACAATAAAACTTCTGAATATTACTTTTATGGAGATTCAATTTTAAAAGAAAAAGGAAAATTCGAGCCAACTAAATTAGACGAAATTTATCTTATAAATGTAGATGATGAGTTTAAGCAGATATTTGTAAAAGACGATGAGATTTACTATCTTTACGACTTAGAAAATGAGGAGGCAAGAGTTTTTACAAAAAGTTCAGATGGTGTAGTATCTTTTCACCAATATGAATAATTTGCATTTTAAAATCCCTTGAAGGTTTTCAAGGGATTTCCTTTATATATTGTCTATTATTAAAAATTCTCCGTCTGAAAATTGAATTCGCCATGCAGGCAGCGCTCTGCCTTTTAATGTTTTTGTAATATCTTCTACATAGCCCTGTTCTTCTGGGTCGAAATAGTAGCAAAGTTCAATATCTGTTATAATCTTGCCGCGATTTTCTTCGCCAATTAAAGAAAGTAATGCCTTTGATGCAGAATTTATATAAGTCTTTGTCGCACTTTCTGAAAGCACATTGACCCAAAGTCTATCAAGTCTTGAAACTCCATCATTTGTTACATAGACATTTGTATAGCTTGTCTCAACAGTTCTACCTTTATAGAGTTTATGATATTTTAAAATAGTTTCGTCATTATTTATTTCAATAACTTTTAAACTCATATCGTCTGTGGAGATATTTTTAGACTCAAAAAATTCTTCTGCCATTTTTATGGCTTCATCTGCATCTAGGCTTCCCGTTTTTTCTATTTCTTTTTCATATAATAGTCTTTTAGAATTTATAACGGAGAGCGTTTCGTCCTTATATTCATATGTTATCAGCTTGCCAGCATTTACAACTGTGGCTTTAGAATCGAAGAAATCATGATTTAACTTTTGTGGCTCAATCGATTCAAAACTCACTTCCACAACGTTTAAGCCGTCTTGATCAGTTGGAATTTCGCAGCTTAAATCGATGCCATAATTATTTAATATACTTTGAGTTTTTTCTACAAAGACATGAGTTTTAGTCTTGTCTTCATATTTTTTATTTTCAAAATATATTGTGCCAAGTAGCATTAAATTAACTGCCGCAAGCATTATTAATAATAAATTTTTAGATTTTGACCAATCCATTTATTTTCTCTCCATAATTAATCTGCCTGAATAAATATCGTAATAGAGCTTGCCCTCTGGCATGATGATTTCATAAGCAGTACTTACGCCCCAATGTTCATCTCCGTTTAGATCGTCAATATAGACAATATTTATATCGATAATATTATTAATTATATAATTTAATTTTTCATCTAAATTCAAATTGTCGAATTCTTGTTTTTGAATAGCCGTCAAAGAATTAGACATTGTAATTTTATTCAAATCTATTATCTTATCCACATCTAGCGGAACTTCAGCTCGTTTTGATCTACCCGTCATTTCTTTTGCAACTCTGACAATTTGCACATATCTTTTGACTGAAGTATTAAATACATCAATCTCGACATAGTCTTTTATTTCATCGTCTAAAATTTTAACTGGATAACCTTCAGCTTCTAAAGAAAATTTGAATTTATAGCCTTGCTGTTTTTTAAAATCAATCTCTTCTACATCGGAAAGATATAGATTTCTATCGAAGCCGATTCTGTCGTATATAAATTTTAATGCAGTATCTATCGATAGATAAAAATTTCTCTCTACAGTTTCTGGCTGATTCGGATCATAAAAGGCTATTTTCCCATATTCATAAATTTTTAATGTCCTTGGATCATCAACATATATTCTGCTTCCGTCTTCTTCGATAAGCGCTCTGAGATAATTTACGGGCTTTCCCATAAATCGCATTACTAAATTATTTACATATTGATTTTCCATATTGCGCATAATATTTTCCATATAGATTGGTGGCGGGCTCAATCTGTCAGTTCTAGGCACCAATATATAAGAGTTTAGATCTAATCTTTCGCCCAAAAATTTATATTCGATAAATTCGTCCTTTTCTTTTATACTATCTACTATGGAAATTAGATTTTCTGTATCTAGATTTTTTAAAAATACAATCAGATGAATATCGCCTTTAGACAGCACAATATAATTTTCTTCATTTAATGAAATATAGATTTCATTTGCATCGTGCCAACTTTCGGAAGGTCTGTTTTTAGTCTTGACTTCCAAAATATTCAAAAATGTGCCTATCGGTGTGCTGTCGTCAAAATGAAGCACTAGCGATTCTTTTTCCATCAAAAGTCTATAATCAAAATTGCTTAGAGCTTGCGCTGTAACAATATCTGATTCATCGGCTTCAAATATAGATTTTAATACATCAGGTATATATTTCCAAAGTTGAAATTTTTCTTCGTCATATAAAACAGTATGCGTGCTCTCGCCAAAGTTTACTACAATCTTTTTGGGATTTGCAATATCGCTTACTAGATAATTGTCGGTAAACATTTTATCAATTTCATCTATGCCATTATCTCTTTGCGGTGGCACTAGCCAAACTTTTCTTGCAAGCATCAGTGCAGAAATTGTCAAAGCTAAAAGCAGAATCGATTTTAATCTCTCTTTCAAATCTTATCACCGGCTTTCGCTCTGGGCAAAGTTATAGTTATTTCAGTGCCTCTGCCGGGCGCCGAATCGAGCATAATTTTGCCATCAAGTGCATCGATAAGTTCTTTGGAAATCGATAGGCCAAGCCCTGTTCCGCCCTCTTCTCGGCTTCTGCCCTTTTCGACTCTATAAAATCTTTCGAAAATTCTCCTTTGGTCTTTAAAAGGAATCCCGATGCCATTATCTTTTATAGTGATATTTACATCTCTTCTAAATTCTGTAACTACAATATCAACTCTGCCCCTATTGCCCGTATATTTATATGCATTTGAAATTACATTCATAAAAATTTTATCTAGCGCATTCCTATCAGCCTTGACATATGTCTTTTTAAAATTGGTAGCTACATAAATTTCTTTTTCTTTGCGCATCAAATCTAAGCTTTGCAAACACTGTTCCAAAATTTTAGAAATATCTAATGCTTCAATTTCCCAATTTGTATGTTTATAGTCGATATTTGAAAGCTGGAGTAAGTCCATTACTAAATTATTCATTCGATCCGATTCTTTATTTATAATTTCTAGAAAATGTTTATTAGTATCTCTATCTAGATCTTGATCGATTAGCGTTTCAGAATAAGTTTTAATTGTAGTGATAGGCGTTTTTAATTCATGCGATACATTTGCAACAAATTCTTTTCGCATATCGTCTAATTTATGTTCTTTAGTAATATCTTGGAAAACTGCGATAATGCCAGAAGGTTGAGAATTGTCGTCTAAATATGGTGCATATTTAATATTAAAAAATTTATCGTCCATAGATTCAGACACTTCGCCCTCTAGCGTTCTAATATCAGAATAATCAATATTTTCAATTCCAATTCGTGAAATATTAAAAGTCTTAAGCCCCAAAAGCTCTTCATCTGTAAGGCCTAAAAGATCGGTTGCAATATAGTTTGCATGAATGAGCTTATTTTCTTTATTCACAGCCACAACGCCTTCTGCCATATAATTAAATATCGTATCTAGCTTTGCCCTTTCAAGGTCCATATCTGAGATTGTATGTTTCAATTCTTCTGTCAGATAATTGAACATAGTGCCCAATTGGCCAATTTCATCATCACTTTTTACATCGACCTTTTGATCAAAATCACCTTTTGCCATCTCTCTCGCCTTTTTTGTGACATCACTAATAGGCCCCGTAATTGACGAAGCCAAAACATAGCCCAATATGACAGTTATCAATAGCGCAACTAAGCTCGCATTAGTCATTATGGCGCGCGTGGAATCTATCAAATTATAGACACCTTGCAAATCGCCAATCAAATAGAATATGCCCCTGATATTTCCGCTATTGTCGACAATCGGCTTTGTCATATGGATGCTCTTTGCATTCATATTTTTATCTTCGACATTGTTTTCGCCAGCAGTGCCTTTGAAAGCAGATATAATAATATCGGGATTGAAATCTTTATATGACAGAGCTTTTTTGCCCTTGATCGATTTTGCATTATTAGTCGTCGAAGCGATTATTGTCGGTATATTGTCATCATAGATTAGATAGAGCTGAAAATTTGAATTGATTCTCCATTCATCTAACATCTTTTGTATATCTTCAGATGAGCGCAGCCAATCTTTTTCAACAATCAAATCTGATGATGATATGATCGTATTTACAGTCTGAGTCATTTCTTCACGAACAGCCTCTAATTGAGTCGACTCCAATCTATTGACAATAAATACTCCGATAAATATCATAAATACTAAAACGAGCATAAAATAAATCGCAGCAAAGCGCCATCTTATGCTCTTAAAAAAATTGCCTTTCAAATTTAACCCCCGAAATAATAGCCTACGCCTCTCTTAGTTAATATATATTTAAAATCGCCGTCGTCTTCGATTTTTCCTCTAAGTCTTCTGACTGTCACATCGACAGTTCTAATATCGCCAAAGTATTCATAACCCCAAACTTCTTTTAAAAGTTCCTCGCGCGAAAAGACTTCGCCCGATTTGGCGGCCAAAAATTTTAATAGTTCATATTCTCGCAAAGTCAAATCTACGGTCTCGCCCGATTTTGTAACTTCATATTTTGCAAGGTCGATCACAAGTTCGCCAAATTCAATTTTCTCATCGTCCGTATCGGGACTGGAAAGCTCTATGCGCCTCAAATTTGCACGCACTCTGGCAATCAATTCTTTCATTGAAAAAGGCTTTACAATATAATCATCGGCGCCCAGTTCAAGGCCCAATATTTTATCAGTCTCGTCCTCTTTGGCTGTGAGCATTATAATTGGAAATTTATATTTTCCCCTCAGTTCTTTCAATACTTCAAAGCCGTCTTTTTTTGGCATCATAATATCGAGAATGAGTAAATCTGGCGTTTCTTCTTCTACTTTGATTACACATTCTTCGCCATCATATGCAAGCCTGACAGTACAACCCTCTTTTTCTAAATTAAATTTAATAATGTCTGCTATGGCTCTTTCGTCATCTGCAATTAAAATTTTATTATCCATTGTTCACCTCATAAATTGAATAAGTCGTTCGCTTATAAATATTATATCATATTTTAGACTAAAGCGTTTTATAGTAAATTTTTTGCAAAAAAAATCCGATTCATTCTCAATGATGAGATAAATCGGATATAATTTATGCATTTTTTGCTTCTTGTATTTTTCTTCGCCTTTTAATCGCCTTTACTATCATTCTAAATTCTTTCATGCCCAAAGCGTAGCACATGATTGCATAGACGATTACGCTCAAAATCACAGTTATGATAATTGCGAGTAATTGAAATTTTCTGCTCGGTCCCACAATTGAAGATAATAATGCAAAGCCGTATTTAGTCACAAAGCCCATAACGGTCGAGGCCATTATGGCCTTTATAAAGGTTCTGATATAGCCTTTCATGCCTATATGGCCAATCTTTTTATGAAGTACATAAAAGCTTGCAAGTATTGTCACATTATGAGCCACGCAGACTGCAATCGCAAGTGCCTTGTAATTTAAAAATTTGACTAATGTCAGATTTAAAAATATATTTAATGACACTAATAAAACGCCTAAATAAAGCGGTGTCAATGTATCTTGAAGCGAATAATAGACTCTATTTAATATATTAGATAGGCTCATCGCCGTAAGTGCAATTGCATAAATTCTTAACATTACTGCCGTCATATTGGCATCATGCTGAGTAAACTTTCCAGACATGAATAGAGTTTCCACCATCGGTTGCGCCAAAATTATTAGCCCAAATGTAGACGGAATTGTAATCATCATAATAAATTTTATAGATGTGCTCATTGCTCGTTTTCCGTTTTTGTAATTGCCGCTTGAAAATTCTCTGCTCAAAATTGGAAATGCAACTGCAGTAATTGCCGTTATGAAAATTCCGTGAATCAAAATATTTAATCTATTGGCATATTCCATAACCGAAATTACATTTGTGTCAAGGCCCGATGCAATATGCGTATTTACGATTGAATTTATATCGTTAATTGCTACGCTAAATAGCACAGGGGCGCACAGCACCAATGCTTCAATTACATATTTATCTTTTATATCGAATACAGGTCTAATTTTTAAACCGGCTCGGCTTGCATATGGCGCTAAAAATAGAGCCTGTGCCAATACGGCAACAACGCTTGCCACACTCATTCCAACTATGCCATATTTCCTAGAGAGTAATACCATATAGGCAATATAGACAATATTAAATGGAATGGAGATTGCTCCCGTTGCGGCAAAACGGCCTTCATTTTGCAAATAGCCTGTCAATATTCCGACTATTGCACTAAATACTAAGCCTGTCATGCTGATTCTGGTCAGTTTTATTGAAAGCTCAAAAACTGAATGATCAAATCTGCCTGCCACAATTTTCATCAACCAAGGGGCAAAAATTACGCCTATGATGCTAATTAAGATTGCCGGCAGCATTGTCAAAAATAGCATATTATTGGCATGATAATTTTTGGACTCAGGCCCTTCTGCCTGTTCCACTTTTGCCAGCATCGGAATGAAAGTCGTTGTGATGGCGCTACTAATGAGTATCGAAAACAAAGAAGTTGCTTTGAATGAAGCGTGAAATGCCGATGCATCGGCCGTTGCTCCAAAGTAGTGAGCCATAATCGATATGCGCCCAAATCCAAAAACTTTGCCCACGAATGCAAAAATTATAAGAGCGAGTGTCGATTTTGCTACTCGCTTTCCTGTATCTAAGTTTTTCGTTTTAGTTTCCAAATTATTCTTGTTCATAATTTCATATTATATCATTTATCGATAAATTTCAATACTACGAAAGTTTATTTTGAGGTAAAACTTTGCTCCAAAATGAGCTTGCAAATTGTATTATTGGCCCTAAAGTTATTACGGCCAAAATTGTTCCAAAGTTAAAGACTCCACCAAGTAAAAAACCTGAAATTGTAAATGCTGCATCGAATATTATTCTTATATGTGCATATTCTCGATTTGTCTTTTCTGAAATGACTTTAACTATCCCATCTACCCAAGGAAAACCTAAATTCGTATTTATGACTAGACCATTTCCAAATGCCAGTAAAAGTATTCCAAAGATGAGCAGTAAAATTCTTATAAATAGATTTGGATTTAGATTCACAAAAATTATGGAACTAATATTTATAAATACGCCTAATAAAATGGCATTTAAAACTGTTCCTATGTGAAAATATTTTTTTGCCAATAAAAATATTATTATAAGTCCAATTATATTTACAATATTTGCCGCATTGCCATATGAAATATTTAATACTGAATGTACTCCGTCATAAAAAAGAGAAATGGGATCGGAGCCAAAATTAGATTTAT
Source organism: Tissierellia bacterium (assembly GCA_030537765.1). Taxonomy (GTDB): domain Bacteria; phylum Bacillota; class Clostridia; order Tissierellales; family Peptoniphilaceae; genus JAUNVH01. Next base: position 52,442 of record JAUNVH010000007.1, read on the forward strand.
AAAGTGCATTTATACCTATTGACATTATAAAATAGCCTATAATCGCCTTTATTATCTTTTTAAAATCATTATTTTTCATTGATAATTTTTTCAATATCTTCCCAAACCTTCTCTCTGTTAAATTTATTTTCTGACGAATAAACAGTTGCTAGTGAAGGATTTTTAACTCCCAATTTTTTTATAGAAATATTTTTATGCCTTTGGTATTTTCCTTTTGAAATTTTGTCGGCTTTAGTAAAAATCACATAGCCAGAAAATCCAGCAGCCAAAATATATTCATACATTTCACAATCGAGCTTAGTGGGCTCGTGGCGAATATCTGTAAGTAATATTATCTCTTTTAAATTTGTTCGAGTTTCTAAATATTTATTGATTATATCAGCCCAATCTCTTCTGCTAGATTTTGAAACTTGGGCATAACCATATCCCGGAAGGTCTACAAATCTGAACTGATTATTTATATTATAAAAATTTACAGTTCTAGTCTTTCCAGGTTTTGAGCTAGTATATGCAAGTTTTCTTCTATTTACTAAGGAATTTATAAAACTGCTTTTGCCCACATTAGACCTGCCCGCAAGTGCAATTTCGGGCAGATCGTCATTTGGATATGTTTTTGGGCTCACAGCCATCGTTTCGAGTTCAGCTGATTTTATCTTCATTATTTTTTATCCTTCTTGGTCTTTTTGCTCTTCTTAGTTTTATCGAGCGCCAAATCAAATACTTCATGCACATCTGATACTGCAATTATATTTAGCTTAGCTTTTGCTGCAGCTTCAATTTCTTGCAAATCTGGTTCATTCTCTTTTGGAATCAATACAGTTTTGCAACCCATGCGTTGTGCTGCTAAAAGTTTTTCTTTAAGCCCACCTATTGGTAGCACTCTACCTCTTAGCGTTATTTCTCCAGTCATTGCAATATCTTTTTTCACAGGTATGCCAGTAAGTGCCGATAAAACTGCCGTTGCCATAGTAATACCTGCCGAAGGGCCGTCTTTTGGCATTGCTCCTTCTGGAATGTGAATGTGTATATCGGTATTGGTATAAAATTCTTCGTCTATATCGTATTCTTTGGCAATACTTCTGATATAAGAAATTCCAGCTGCTGCCGATTCTTTCATCACATCGCCAAGTTTTCCAGTAAGCTGAATTTTTCCCTTTCCGGGCATACAATTAGCTTCAATTGTGAGAGTTGTGCCTCCAACTTCAGTCCATGCAAGGCCCGTTACAACGCCAACTTGGTCTTTGTCTTCTAAGACATCGTAAATATAGCGTTTTGGTCCTAGATATTTGTCTAAGTTTCCAGCATTGATTCTGATTTTTTCTTTCTTTTCAGTCACAATTTGAAGTGCACATTTTCTCAAAATCTTTTGAATTTCACGTTCTAAATTTCTAACTCCAGATTCGCGAGTATAATAGTCAATAATATCTCTCAAAGCATTGTCAGAAATCTCTACAGTATCTTTTGGAATTCCATTTTCTTTAATCTGTTTTGGCAATAGATAGTCTGTAGCTATTACAAATTTTTCATGCGGCGTATAGCCTTCAATTTTTATAACTTCCATTCTATCTAAAAGCGGTCTTGGAATTGTGGATATTGTATTTGCCGTAGTCACAAATAGGACATGGCTCAAATCATAAGGCAAATCAATATAATGGTCTGTAAATGAAGAATTTTGCTCTGGATCTAATACTTCCAAAAGCCCACTAGCCGGGTCTCCTCTATAATTGTTGCCAACTTTATCGATCTCGTCTAATAAAAATACGGGATCGACTGTGCCGGCTTTTTTCATATTATTGATTACAGCCCCAGGCAATGCGCCAATATAAGTTCTTCTATGACCACGAATTTGTGCCTCGTCTGTCACTCCGCCAAGTCGCATACTGACAAATTTTTTGTCTAAAGCTCTGGCAATAGATCTTACGATTGAAGTCTTACCAACTCCAGGTGGCCCAACTAAACAGAGTATCGGCCCCTTTGGCGAATCGGTCAAACGTCTAACTGCAAGAAATTCTAAGATTCTCTTTTTGACATCTTTTAAGCCATAATGATCTTCGTCTAAAATTTCTTCTGCTCTATTTATATCTGTAAGTTCTTTTTCTTCATATTTCCAAGGCAGAGAAATAACCCAATCTAGATAGTTTAAAAGCACTCCATATTCAGCAGAACTTGGATGAATTTTATTTAACTTATCGGCTTCTTTCAAGAGCTTTTTCTCCGACTCTTCTTCTAGACCTAAGGCCTTTATTTTTTCAGAATAATTGTCGGCATCTTTTTCGTCATCATCGTCACCAAGTTCTTGTCTAATGGCCTTTAACTGTTCTCTGAGATAATATTCTCTTTGAACTTCGCCCATTTGCTTTTTAACTCTTTCGTTTATTTTATTTTCTATGCCCAATAATTCTATTTCACGCTGTAAAATTTCGTGAAAACAAATGATTCTATCATATCTTTCAATTTTTGAAAGTAATTTTTGGCTATCCTCAATGCTAAGTGGCAAATAGGATGCTACCATATCTATCAAATTATCCGGATTATTGATTCCTTGAATCATATCTACTGCGACAGGATTGATCTTAGTATTTGCATGAATATAATTTTCTAAATCATCTTTTACAAGTCGCATTCCGGCTTCTTCTGTTACGCTGAGTTCGCCGTCTTTTTCAGGTATTCTCGTAACATTTGCTTTTATATAGGGCTCCATTTGCTCGAAGTTTTTAACTTTGACTCTGTACTCACCTTCGACGAGCACGCGCGTCAAACCCTGTGGCAATTTCAACATCTGTCTAATTACGGCCACAGTTCCTATATCATATATATCATCGGCATTTGGTTCCATATTTTTATAATCTTTTTGTGTCAATAAAAGTATTCTGGAATCTTCCAATTCAGCCTGTTCAATTGCAGCAATACTGATTTCTCTACCGACATCGAAATGTGTTACCATCTGTGGAAAGACCACAATATTTCTAAGCGGTATTACAGGGAAAGTTTCAACTATCTCAAATCCGGTATTAGTTTTTTCACTCATTATTACTCCCCTCCATATCTAATAATATCTTACAAAAATTACAGCCCATCGTGCTTCAATGGGCCATAATCATTATATATATATCCAATTTTAGCCGTTTTAAACATTATTCATTGACTGCCGAATCCTCTTTTAAAACGAGCTTAGGTTCAGCGTTATTTTCAACAACATCTTCGGTTATTATAATCTTTTCAATATCGGTTCGCGATGGAGCTTCATACATTGTCTCGAGCATTGCATTTTCGATAATGCCTCTAAGACCTCTTGCGCCAGCCTTTCTTTCGACAGCTTGCTTTGCAATAGTCTTTAATGCCTTTTCATCAAAATCTAATTTGACATTGTCCATTAAAAGAAGTTGCTGATACTGTTTTACCAAAGCATTCTTTGGCTTAGTAAGTATTTCTACCAAAGCTTCTTCGTCAAGCTCCTCTAGTGTCACAATGACTGGCAATCTGCCAATAAATTCTGGTATTAGACCAAATTTTAGCAAATCTTCTGGCAGAAGTTGTTTTAATGCTTCAGTTTCAGATTTTTCTACATTAGATTTTACATCTGCACCAAAGCCAATATTTTTAGAGCCAGTTCGTTTTTCAATAATTTTTTTGATGCCAGCAAAAGCTCCGCCGACTATGAATAAAATATTTTTCGTGTCGACTTCGATAAATTCCTGTTGCGGATGTTTTCTGCCGCCTTGTGGTGGCACATTTGCAACTGTGCCTTCTATAATTTTTAATAGCGCCTGTTGCACACCCTCGCCCGAAACATCTCTTGTGATCGATACATTTTCGCTCTTTTTGGCAATCTTATCAATCTCGTCAATATAGATAATGCCTCTTTCGGCTCTTTCTATATCATAATCTGCAGCTTGAATCAGTTTTAAAATTATATTTTCAACGTCTTCGCCCACATAGCCTGCCTCTGTCAAAGTTGTGGCATCTGCAATTGCAAAAGGCACATCTAAGATTTTGGCAAGAGTTTGTGCCAAAAGTGTTTTTCCAACTCCAGTAGGGCCAACCATCAAGATATTTGATTTTTGTAATTCGACATCTTCGTCTATTACTGCATTTATTCTTTTGTAATGATTATAGACTGCCACTGCGAGCGAACGCTTTGCGCTCTCTTGTTTTATGACATATTCGTCTAGAATCTGTTTTATCTCAGCTGGCTTTGGCAGCTTAGTCTGTTTTTTCTTAGTAAATCTTCGGATATCTTCATCGATAATCTTCTTTGCCAAATCGATACATTCATTACATATAAACACATTAGGTCCTGTAATTATGCGATCAACTTCGTTTTGTGATTTACCGCAAAAAGAACAATGAAGTAATCCTTCTTCTGAATTATAGCTCATTTTTCCTCCTTATTTAGACACGACTACTTTGTCTATAAGCCCGTAATCAACAGCTTCTTCAGCCGTCATATAGTAGTCTCTTTCGGTATCTTTAGCAATTCTTTTGAGCGTCTGGCCTGTTCTTTTAGCTAAAATTTTCTCAAGTCTTTCTCTAATTTGCAAAATCTTTTCAGCCTGAATCTTGATATCGGTCGCTTGGCCTCTGGCACCTCCGAGCGGTTGATGAATCATAATATCTGCGTTCGGAAGGGCATATCTTTTGCCCTTAGTGCCGGCTGCGAGTAAAAACGCACCCATAGAAGCCGCTTGTCCAATACATATTGTCGATATATCGGGCTTGACATATTGCATAGTGTCATAAATTGCAAAACCTGCAGTAACACTACCACCTGGAGAATTTATATATACTTGAATATCTTTTTCAGGATCTTCTGCTTCCAAAAATAGCAGTTGGGCAACAATTATATTTGCCATCATATCGGTGATTTCTTCACCAATAAATATGATTCTATCTTTTAATAGGCGAGAATATATATCATAAGATCTTTCGCCATAATGCGTTTGCTCTACCACCATGGGTATTAAAGCCATAATTACCTCCTAAGCTTTGATTGCTAATTCTCTCATAAAGTCCATTGTCTTTTCACGGACAATCATTTCTTTAAAATATTCTTTAGATTCTAATCCTTCTGCAAATTTCTTCTGTTCAGCTTCGTCATTTGGGAAGAATTCTTCAGCCATTTCTTTAATTTTTTCGTCAACTTCTGCATCAGTCGCTTCTATTTTTTCAGCTTTGGCAATAGTATCCATGCCAATTTCAACTTTTAAGGAATTGATTGCGCCTTCTCTAAAAGTATCTCTGAACTTTTGAGGATCTTGACCAGTCATTTCAGTAAACTGTTTCAAATCCATGCCTTGCATCTGAAGCTGTCTTGCAAAATTGTCAATCTGATTATCAATTGCCGATTCGATCATGCCATTTGGTATATCTTGAGTCATAAGTTCTGCGACTTTTTCCATAATCTTTTGATTTTCTTCGTTCTTGGCATAATTTTCTTTCGATTCTTGAAGTTTTTTAGTTAAATCTGCTTTATATTCTTCCAAAGTGTCAAATTCGCTTATATCTTTTACGAATTCATCATCTACTTTTGGCAATTCTTCATAGCTGATCTCATTTATAGTAGTTTCAAAAACTGCTTCTTTACCTGCCAATTCTTCAGCGTGATAATCTTCAGGGAAAGTAGTCTTAACTTCCACAGTATCGCCCAAGTTTTTGCCAATCAATTGATCTTCAAAGCCTGGAATAAAAGTATTGCTGCCAATTACTAAGCTTTGGCCTTCTGCAGTTCCGCCTTCAAAAGCTTCCCCGTCAATTGTGCCTTTGTAGTCGATATTTAATGTATCGCCTTCTTCAACTGGTCTATCATCCACGCTAATCATTCTTGCAAGACTCTTTTGCTCACGCTCAATCGCCTGCTCAATATCTTCATCAGTAAGTTCTTTTTCTACTGGCTCAATTTCAATCGATTTATAATCGATAGTTTCAAATTCAGGTCTGACATCGACTTTTACATTCAAAACTACAGGCTTATTCTCTTCGATTTCTTCATCTTCTTTAAATTCGATAGTTGGCTGATCTATTACATCTAGATCTAATTCCTCGACTGCCTTTCTATATGCTTCAGGCAGCAATTCATTAACTGCATCTTCGAAGAAAAGTCCTTTGCCATACATATTTTCAATCAATTTTCTAGGCGCATGACCTTTTCTAAAACCTGGAATTGTGAATTGATGTCTAGTTTTCTTAAATACAATATCTTCCGCCTTTTTGATTTCTTCGGGCGTAAGTTCCATTTCAAATTCTACATTATATCCTTCTTTATTGATTAGTTTTGCCATTTTAAATCCCTCCAAATAAATTATCTATAAATATTCTAATAAATTTTTTTCATAACTTTCATTATAACATATGTATACTTAATTTGGGAAATTTGCTTTTCCCAAATTAGTTTAAACGTGTT
>JAUNVH010000044.1 GCA_030537765.1 Tissierellia bacterium
TCTTTTCAAACAAAAAAGTTTACAAGCTTTATCGCTCATAAACTTTCTTAGATCAAAATTATTGTTACAAACTCTATTTTATAATCGACTTACAGAGTTTTCTCGCCTTCTAGTTTTCTAAGTTCTGAAATCTCTTCTGTGACTTCTAGTACGCCCATATAGTTTTTAGCTTCATCTCTTACCGCATAATATCTGATTAGTATAAATTTTCCACCTCTTTGGAGCCAAAAATATTCTTCATCTTTTTCTCCAGCTTTAAAAGCTTCTATAAGTCTTTCTACGGCCTCAAGGCTCTTTGGCGGATGGCAGTCTTCTACTTTTCTGCCTATTATCGTTCTAGTTCTTGGAAATACTCTCTCTTTACCTTCGCTAAAATAATGCACCGTACCGTCTGCGCCCACAAAGGTTATATCTGAAGGCAATGTGTTTAAAAGCATTTCCAATTCTTTGCCTTCGAAAAATCCGCTAGGCAGTTTAATTGTTCCTTGTGCGCTAATTTCTACTTTGTCATCTTCATCTTTTAGCCATGCCATAGCATCTGATGGGCTGGCACCTTCAATATCTTCTGCAAATGCATATCCAATTTGTCGGCTTTCTTTTGCTACTACTTTCCAATCATCTTCGTCCATATTGTGGATTAAAAGTGGCACTAAGATTTCATTTTCTTTTGTGATCATACTGCGCGCTTTTTCTTCTGCCTGTTTTAATTGTTCTAAATCGAGATTTCCCTCTGCCAAACTTTCTCTTGCGCGCTTTATATGATCTCTAATCTCATCATCTACACCCCACATTACTTTGGGCGGAGCTGTAATATTATTTTTTTCCAAATATGGGAAAAATAAATTTTCTTTTCTACTGTAATGGCGATCAATTTTTGATAGTCTATTTAAGGCTTCTTCTAGGCGTTCTTTTTTATTTTCTTCAAAATATTCTGATTTTGCATTTTGAAATTCACCATCTAAAAATTTCTGCAATCCCTTATTTTCTTGTTGAAATATCATAAGTGGATGGCCGTCTTCCCAATCGCCAGTTTCATCGACAATACTGTCTTCAAATACACTGGCGTGCACATCGCAAAGATTTTGAATTTCTTCAACGGGAAGTCCTTCTTTTATTAGTTGACGTTCTGCTTCGGCAATTTCAGCAGCTGAAACATTTCCAAAAGTTTCCATAAATTCACTTTTTACTTCTTCTACAGTCTTGCCTGCATGTAACTGTTCCAATATTGATTTTAAAACTTTTGCTCTATCTTTGTTGTCCATATTTTAACCCACCAATCCTTTTGCAATTTCTTTAGCTTGTTGTAAATCTTCATCGGTTGGATTCCAATTTACTTTAAGCGATGAATCTATAACTTCAAATCCACTTTCTTTTAACCAGTTTTCAATTACTTTTACACTTTCGCCAGACCAGCCATAGCAACCGAAGGCAGCTGCCTTTTTATTTTTAAACTTCAATGATTTCAAAAATGCAAGCCAGCCTGAAACATTTGATAAAACGTCGTTTCCAACAGTTGGAGAGCCAACTGCAATAGCTTTTGATTTGAAAACTTCAGTCATAATTTCATTTTTGTCTTTTTTGGCAATATTGAATATTTTAACTGTAGTCTGCGGTGCCAATTCGCCAATTTCTTTGGCAATTGCATGGGCCAGTTTTTCAGTTCCGCCCCACATTGAATCATATGCAATGGTGATTTGATCTTCTTGATAATTATCGGCCCACTTTGCATATTTTTCAATTATTTGGCCTGGATTTTCTCTCCAAATTACGCCATGACTAGGCGCAATCATATCGATTGGCAAATTAAAGCCTTGAATTTCTTCGAGTTTTCTTGTCACAAATGGTGCAAATGGAGTTAATATATTTGCAAAATATTTCATCGCTTCTTTGTCTAATAGACATTTGTCGGCTTTGTCATTAAACAATTCGGCAACTGCAATATGCTGTCCAAATGCATCATTTGAAAACAAAATATTGTCTTTTGTCAAATAAGTTGCCATACTGTCGGGCCAATGAAGCATTCTCATTTCAACAAATATGAGTTCTTTTCCATTGCCAATATCTAAAGTATCTCCAGTTTTTACAACTTTAAAATTCCAATCTTCGTGATACTGTCCTTTTAGACTTTTTACGGCATTTGCTGTGCAATAGATTGGCGTGTCTGGAATTTCTTTCATAATCAAAGGCAAAGCGCCTGAATGGTCGGGTTCGCCATGATTTGCTACGATATAGTCTATATTTTTTAAATCTATTTCACTTTTAAGATTTTCAATAAATTCTTCTCCATGAGGATCCCAAATAGTGTCTATTAAAACTGTTTTTTCTTCTTCAATTAAATAAGCATTTTGGCTCGAACCATTTATAATGCTATAATCATCGCCATGAAAATTATCAAGTTCCCAATCTATATAGCCTATCCAACTTACATTGCTTTTAATATTCTTTTTCATGCTATTGCCTCCTCTTTAAATAAAACTGAATTTTCTAAAAATATGTGAATATGCACATCATCAACTAAATCTTTTAAAGTTTGAAAAGCCAAATTATAAGTTGTGCAGCCATCTTGCGGTGCAACAAAGCCATTTGTCAACTCTTCAAGTTTTTTAAGCAAATCTCCTGCAGCATCATGTTCATCTTCCAATTCTTTTATTCTATTTTTGTTGCCTTCCAAAAATATTGGAAAAATTTCTTGCTCTTCTTTTGCAAAATGAGCGCTAAGTTCTCCTTTGAGTTTGAGAAAGACATTATAAATTTCAGATAATTCTTTACCATGTGAATTGTAATGCACTTTCAAAATCTTGTTCAAATAATTGTCGGCTCTTTCAATGAGCTCTTCTTCTTTTTTGTGAAATCTTTTTACAATATATGGTATCAGCTCCTCGGCCTTCATATCTATTGCTTCATTCCAATCTCTTTCGTCAGTCTTTGCAATAGATTTATTTAGTAAGTCCATAAAGCTGTCCACATCTAAATTTTTTTCTTCCAATACATCTGCCAAAACCCTATGGCCCCCACAACAAAAGTCAATTCCTGTGTCGGTAAATAATTCTGTAACGGCCGGATTTACTTTTACAATTTCTTCAATTCTCATAGTTTCATTTATCATATCTTTCCCTCCTGATCTAACTCTTAATTAGAGTATATAGGCCCAGGAATTCAAAAGATGTGACCTAGGTCAACTTTCGTAAAATATTTCTAATAATTTATCTCTATCTATTACTTTTATCTGTTTTTGCCCCAAACGCTCGATTAATTGACGTTTTTGCAATTCGTTTAATTTTCTGCTGACCGTTTCTCTTCTCAAATTTGTACTGCCGGCAATTTCATCTACGCTGAGGCTGATTGCTTTTCCAGAAAGTCTTTCATCTCTATCTAATAAAAATGCAACGACTCTGCGAAGCCCATTTGCTTCCATGAGCATGCGTATGCGCTCATTGGCATTATTTAATTTTTGGCTAAGTAAATCTATAAAAGATAGAGCCCAATCTCCATTTTCTCGCAAAACAGAAAGCAGCTGCGTCTTTGATATTTTGCATAATTTAGAAGCTGTTATGGCAATTACATTATAATCAAAATGGCTTTTTTGCATAAAAAGTTCCTCACCTACAGTATCACCTGTGATGAGAATATCTAAAATATATTCCTTACCGTCAAAATCATAATGATTGCATTTCAATTTGCCCTCTCTTATAACTAAGATAAAATCTGCCAAATCTCCTTCATTTACAATAGTTTCATTTCGATCAACTTGAAAGTGCTCAGCTTGTATTACGATTTCTTTTTGAATATCTAAAGGAAGTTTCTTAAATAAATCTATCTTGCTCGTGCAAAGTTCTCTGCCGCAATTGCAATAATTTTCCATATCCCCCTCCATAAAAAAATTATTTATTCTAAAACTATCTTAACATATCAAATTATAATTTTATATGATAAACAGCTAATAATTTAAACAAATGTTAATAAAATAAAAAAGACTTGGCAAATAACCAAGTCTAGTCTAAATAAATTAATTGAGTTGTAAAGTTTTTTCCGCCGCCATCAATGCATCAATCACATATTCAGCGTTTACAATATCTACGCCTTTGACAAGTTTATCTTCATCAATGCCATTATGCTTTAAGCAAGCATTACAGACTGAAATCTTTCCACCTAGAGATAGATATTCGTCCATAAGCTCTTTTATAGGCTTAAATGGCTCCCCAATGTCAATATCTTCTACATATCCTTCTTCCATAAGATATGTCGCATAAGATAACATCAAAAGATCAGTCTTAAGCCCCTTTTTCCTAGCGGCAACCGCCATAGTAAAAGCAATCGTGACATTATTTTCTTCTTTCTTATCGCCCGTAAGCGTGATTAATAAATCAAATTTTTCCATCTTTCCACCTCTTTTTTTAATTTGTAGTCAATCGATTTTTGTTATCAATATATTTTTACCCCCACAAATCAATTTTAATAACCAAAATAAATATTTCTGATTAGATAAAATAGTCCACTAATCCACTTATCTGACTATCTTAAAGTTCTTGACAATTAATTTCTATTTTTCAAATAGAATTCATACTGTTTTCTATATTTTTTGTTCTTTTTGATTAATTCTTCGTGTGTACATTTTTCTACTATTTCTCCATCGTTCAAATAGATAATCTAATCGGCTTTTTGAATTGTGCTTAGTCTGTGGGAAATTATTACTAAGGTCTTATTTTTAACAAGTTCATCTATTGCATCTTGTATAAATTTTTCATTTTCTGGGTCTATTCCGGCCGTAGCTTATTCTAGTAAAATTAAGGGGGCATCTTTTAAATTAGCTCTTGCTATTGAGGTTCGCTTTTTTTCGCCGCCTGATAGTGTGGAGCCTCCTTCGCCTACAATGGTTTCGTATCCATTTTTTAATTTCATAATAAAATCGTGGCATCTAGCTTTTTTGGATGCCGTAATTATTTCGTCTTCTGTGGCAGTTTTATTTGCAAAAGCTATATTATTGTATATTGTGTCGTTAAATAGTTGTCTCTTTGAAACAGCATTGCGACATTTTTAATAGATTTTCTGTTTTTATATCTTCTCTTTTAGTCTTTATTTTCTGAATTATATTTTTTGATATGGTTTAGTATTATATTTTTTAGAAATTCAGGATTTTTTAAAAACTTCCCTGTTCTTAAAAGCGCGACGCCTAAGATTATAGATTTCATAAAAGCTTGATATACTGGATTTTAGAGCCTTTAGCTCAGGCATTTCAAATTTTTCGATTGCGATTAGAAAATCTTCTACTCATTTTTCAAAAATTCTATCATATAGTTTTTTGAGTTCCTTATCATTATCAATCTCCAATAGAAATTGACAATAGATTTTTTCTCATCACTTTCGTCTAAAAGTTTTCGAAAATTTATTTCAGCAATTAATTCTTCTCTAGACAGTTCTTGATTTTGCGAAATAAATTCCGATATATTATCGTAGCGCTTTAAATTTAAACGCTTAACTACATCTCTCAAAACATCTTTAATATTTTTATAATGATGATATTTATTCCTATGGCATCAATGAGTTCGTCCATCAGCATATTCCTAAAGCCTTTTTAAATAATCTCTTTAAAATTTCAAAAATGTAATTCTTAAAATAATATTTCACTACCGGCTCAAGATCTATAAGCATAATTTTATATTGATATAATCATAATGGTTATTAATTGATATGAAAGATGTTTTTTTAAGGCATAAAAAAGCACCGGTTACTAACCGATGCAAATTGTTTATGATGATATAATTTATACTATTTTTATTGATTTTAATTTATATATAATAGGCTAACTTTTAATCGATAGTAAATTATAATTCCCATGTTTTAGAATTCCAAAGGGCGTTCCAAAGCATTTGATATTTTTTATTACTCTTTATAAGGCTCTCGTGATTTCCAAGTCCGACTATCTTTCCGCTATCTATTACGGCAATTTGATCTGCATTTTTGATTGATTTCAGCCTATGTGCGATAATGATAACAGTTTTATCTTTAGAAAGTTCTTCTATCGACTTTGTAATTATGGCTTCATTTACTCCATCTAGAGCCGATGTAATTTCATCTAATAACAGAATCGGTGCATTTTTTAAAAATGCTCTGGCTATCGATACTCTTTGCTTTTCGCCGCCCGATAATAGACTGCCTCCTTCTCCCACCAAAGTATCCCAACCGTGGGGAAGTCTATTTATAACTTCATCTAGTCCGGCTTTTTTAGCGGCTATATTCATCTCCTCTGTGGTTGCATCAGGTTTTGCTATGCTAAGATTTTCTCTAATCGTCGTATTAAATAGATAGACTTCTTGAAATACTATAGAAATCATATTCATCAATTGCTCAGTTTTAAAATCTTTTATATTTACTTTATTTATTAAAATCTCGCCACTATCTACATCCCAAAATCTTGCCGCTAGCCTATTTATAGTCGACTTTCCACTTCCACTAGCGCCTATAATTGCAGTGACTTTATTTGCTGGAATATTAAGATTTATATTTTTTAAAACTTTAATGCCCTCTATATAACTGAAATCGACCTCTTTAAAACATAGCTCACAGCCATTGACTGTTTTAATTTCCGTTTCAGATTCTGCTTCTGGCAATATTGGGGTCTCAACAATTGAATTTATTCGTTCATCTGCAAGTTTTATATTAAATATTTCTGCTATAAATCCTAAAAGACCTGCTAATGGATTTGCGAATCTAATCATGGCAACTACTATGCCTACAAATGTATATATTTCAATACTTCCCTGTTTAAGTTCGAATGCTGTTAGCAATAGAATTAATATAGTTCCAATATTAACTACTAACATATATTTAAATACACTTTCGCCTTTTTTTCTTAGCGTTTTTAATAATGCCTCTCTATCGTCAATTAAGGCTCTATTCAATCTATCCCAACCTTTTATTAGAGCTCCCGATGCCCTTAATACTGCCTGCAATTGTGCAAATTCAATTATTGTAGACTCCATTTTTTGATTTGAGCGCACATTTTCTGCTTCTAATGAGATCATCACTTTCATAGTTTTGTTCCAATAATAGATCATAAGTGATACCATCAAGATTATGATGAAAATATAGCGTATCGATATTGCTATTAGTGAGATTCCTATGACTAGGCTTGAACATATTGTCGTAAGAATTTCTGGCAATAATACTGATGGATAATGGCTAATAGTATTGATATCTGTCAATATGGCTTTTGAAATCTTGCCTTTAGATGTGCTATCAAACCAACCTAATGGCAGTTTTATAATCGCCGTTCCAATTTCTTTAGTTTTATATCCTATTATCTCCCAAACTAGAAGATTACCCATATTTACGCCAATAAAATAAACTATAAAGCAGATTAGCGCTGTGATCGCAATATAGATTAGCCAAAGCATCACTTCTTCATAATCGCCTAAGAATAAAGCCTTAAATAATGGAATAGTAAAGACTACCGATAGACCTTGCAATAAACCGCTCACTATAAATAATATCTCTAATTTCAAAAACATTTTTTTAGATTTTGAATCCATTTTAAATAGTTCCATTATATTCACCTCTATCTATATTTTGAGCCTTCCACATCTTTTGATACAAGCCCTCTTTATTTATTAGCTGATTATGACTTCCCCTTTCTATTATTTTGCCATTTTCAAAAACTAAGATCTGATCAGCATTTACGACGCTAGTCAATCTATGCGCAATTATAACGACTGTCTTATCTTTGCTCAATTTGCTCAGAGCTTTTTGTATCTCAAATTCAGATTCGGCGTCGGCTTGCGCGGTCGCTTCGTCTAAAAGCACAATAGGTGCATCTGCTAAAAACGCCCTCGCTATTGTAACTCGCTGTTTTTCGCCGCCCGATAAGATTATATTTTCGTCGCCATAAATAGAATCATATCCATTTGGCAATTGCATAATTCTATCGTGAATATATGCTGATTTCGCTGCAGCTATAATCTCTGCTTTAGTTGCATTAGGTTTTGATAGAGCAATATTTTCATAAATACTTGCATTTATCAAGGCTATATCTTGAAAAACTAATGCAATATTTGAAAGCATTTCACGTTCTGAAAAGTCTTTTACATTGATACCTCCGATTGTAATCTCGCCTTTATTTATGTCCCAAAATCTAGCAATCAGCCTAATCATAGTCGTCTTTCCCGAACCTGATGGGCCGACTAAGGCAGTTATCTTTCCACTTTCAATTTTACAATCGATATTTTTTAACACTTCATTTTCATCTTCATATTCAAAAGACACATTCTTAAATTCAATATCTCCTATCGCAAATTCCTTTGGATTTTCAACAAATTTCTGATCACTTTCAGAATAGAGATCTAATAATACATTGACTGAATGTCTACCTATGCGAATAAAATTACTAAGTTGCATAGTATTAATCAAAGATGAGGGTAAAGTTATCGCCATTAGTAGAAATAATATTGTATATTCTGGACTGAGCCAAGAGTTTTTAATCGAAAATATACACGCCGATATTGAAACTAATAGCATAATCGTCGGTTGTATGGCTGCCATAATAAATGCCATTGGCTTTGAAGTACTATTTAGCCATTCATAAGAAGTTTGTATAAAACGCTTGAGCGCATTGTCAAAGCGTTTAAAAAGACTGTCAGTTAAGCCGAAGTTCTTAACTTCTTTAATTCCGTCTATCATCTCAATACTTGCATGCGACATATCTCTTTGTGCTTTTTCGTATCTTTCGTTAATTTCTTCAATACCCCTGCTATTAATACTCGTCCAGATCATTCCAATAACTAAAATCAAAAATGTAAATAAAATAATTATAATTGCCGTATGCCATTCGACAATGAGCATGACAATAATGCAAAGAATTGGCAAGAGTATGCCCGAAGTTAAATCGCTTATCATATGTGCAATTATCGTGTGTATATTTATTGTGTCTTCTGAAATTAATTTTCTAATAGTACCAGAAGTATTTTCACTAAAAAATCCTAGAGGCAATCTCGAAAGCTTATCAGAAAAATCTTTTCGCAATTGATATCTAAACTTTGCCTCAACTACATGCGCATATCCTACGCTAATCGTATGGAGTATTTGTTTAAATACTAAGCCCAAAGCTGCGATTATAATCCAGTATAAAAAACTATCGACACTGCCATTTAAATATTTATTTACTGAGATTGTAACGGCTATCGGCGAGATTAAAAGCGACATAGCGCCTAATGCCGAAAGTAAAATCGTAATGAAAATTTCTTTTTTAATTGGACTTATCAAGTCTTTAAATGATTTGGGATAATTATGATTCATTTTTTTCCTCCTAACTCTTTTCTTCAAGCTTTCCATTTTCTAGATATAGTATCTTGTCGCAAACCTTATATAAAAATTCTTTGTCATGACTCACAATCAATATGGCCTTTTTATCT
>JAUNVH010000045.1 GCA_030537765.1 Tissierellia bacterium
AGATAGGAGGAATAAGAATGAAGAAAAAACCAAGTTTTTTGATGGGCGTAATGCCAATTATATTTATGATCGTATCGCTTACAATCGGTGTTGGATTTATGGAACTTCGAGCAGAACCTATAATTTTGATTTCTGCAATTTTCGCTGGTATTTTGGCATATCGTTTAGGCTATAAATGGAATGAATTGCAAGAGGGTGTCATAGACAAAATTGCCAGAGCTTTGCCTGCAACTTTAATTCTTTGGTCAGTGGGCTTACTAATCGGTTCTTGGATGTATTGCGGAACTGTTCCTATGCTAATCTATTATGGTGTTGGAATTATTAGTCCACAATATTTACTACTCACAGCATTTATCATATCGGCTATTCTATCAATGGTAACTGGAACCTCTTGGGGTTCTGCAGGCACAATTGGAGTTGCTATTATGGGTATTGCAAAAGGACTCAATGTCAATTTAGCAGCCGCAGCTGGTGCAGTAGTTGCAGGAGCATATTTTGGCGACAAGCTATCACCTTTTTCCGATACTACAAATTTGGCTCCTATTGCTGCTGGTTCAGAACTATATGAACATATTCGTCATATGCTCTACACCACTGTACCGGCAACTATAGTTTCGCTTATTGTCTATTATATCGCCGGCCGAGGTGCAGCTGGTGGCGGAGATATTTCTGGTCAAGTTATTGAACTTCAAGAGCAATTAAGTAGCGTTTTTAAATTTTCTTGGGTGCTAGTAATTCCTGTTATAATTATTATGGCCGGCTCTGTTATGAAGCTACCCACACTTCCTGTTATGATTGTCACATCTTTATTTTCAGTTTTACTCGGAGTATTTGTTCAAGGTTTCAGTTTAAAAGACGGTTTTGTTGCAATTATTAAAGGTTTCAATGTCGAAATGGCAAATACGGGGATTGAATATTCAAATGACATTATAAAACTCATCAATCGAGGCGGTGTAGCCTCTGTTACTGCAACCACAGTTTTGGTATTTTGTGCTATGGGCTTTGCAGGCATTATGTCTAAGGCTGGATTTTTAGATGCAGTATTAGAAGTACTGCTCAAAAAAGTTAAAACTGTCACAGGAATCGTACTTTCTACAATTGCCAGCTGTTGCACAGTTGCGTTCGTAACGGGTTCTAGCTATCTTTCAATATTGATTCCAGGAGACCTTTTCTCTAAAGCATATGTGGAAAGAAATCTACATCCCAAAAATCTCTCCCGAACTTTAGAAGACTCCGGAACAGTTTTAGTGCCTCTCATTCCTTGGTCTGCAGCAGGTGCATATATGACTGCCACATTGGGCGTAAACACTTTGGAATATCTGCCTTGGGCTGTTCTAAATTACACTGGAATCATTTTTGCAATCATACTGGCCGTTACAGGAATCGGTATTGCAAAAATAACTGACGAAGAAAAAGCTCAGTATATTGAAAAAGGAAGTGTAAATAAATGATCTTAATTAAAAATATAGAAGTCTATGCTCCCAAGTCTTTGGGAGTAAAAGATGTTTTAATTGGTGGCAAGGAGATTTTGCAAATCGATGATAATATCGATTGTAATAATGCAGAAATTATTGATGGAAAAAATAAAATCCTAACACCTGGTTTTATTGACAATCATGTGCATGTAACAGGTGGTGGCGGGGAAGCAGGCTTTTTTTCAAAAGCTCCGGAGGTGAAATGCTCAAATCTTATAAAAGGTGGAATAACAACAGTTTGTGGACTTTTAGGAACTGATGGTGCAACTAGAAATATTGAAAATTTAGTATCCAAACTCTATGGACTTAGAGAATTGGGTATTTCAGCCTATGGATATACAGGTTCATATAGATATCCCTCAAATACGCTGACTGGCGATATTCAAAAAGACATAATCTTTTTAGATCCGATTATCGGTTTAAAGATTGCTCTTTCTGATCATCGTTCCTCAAATATCTCTAATCACGAATTGGCACGTATAGCTGCCGATACGAGAGTTGCCGGCATGATTGGCAAAAAGCGGGCGTTGTTATTGTGCATATGGGAGATGGAAAAAGAGCTTTAAAGCCTATTAGGGAAATACTAGATAATTCAGATATTCCTATGAATGTTTTTCATCCAACACATTGCAATAGGAATCCTAGACTCCTTGAAGAAGCAATTGAGTTTTTAAAAGTTGGAGGTTCAGTTGATCTAACTTGTGGTTTGCCAGGTCATGATACTCCTACTGATGTCATTTTAAGAACTAGATCTGAAAATATTTCTCAGGAAAAAATTACTATCAGTAGCGACGGCAATGGATCATGGTCTCGATATGATGATGATGGCAATCTAATAAAAATTGGGGTTGCATCCACTTCATCATTGCTAAATGAATTTAAAGAGCTGATAAAAGCAAATTTAAATATTTCAGATGCATTAATTTACACGACTGAAAATGTTGCTAAAATTTTAAAACTAGATAAGACAAAAGGCTCGATAGATATTGGAAAAGACGGCGATTTATTAATTTTTGATAAGGATTTTAATCTAAATACAGTGATTGCCATGGGCGAAGTTTTGTTAAAAGATGGCCAAGTCTTAAAAGAAAAAGTTATAGAATTTGATTAAAAATATAGACCTTTGGCAAAATAAAATGTCAAAGGTCTTATTTTTATTTTATAATTGAAATTTCTTTTAACCAGCTATTAAGCAATTCTTCTTCATCTTTAGGTTTTTTAGAATAGCCTTTTAGTAAATTAATATTCTCAAATTCAGTTTTATAGTCTGTGATAGTTTTTCCAAAACCTCCACCACCATTAGTTCCAAATGGAATGATTACTTTGTCAGTTAAATTAATATTTTTTAGAACAGTTCTAATTGGAGCTGCAAAAGTTCCACACCAAGTTGGTGAACCTAAGAAGATAGTGTCATAATTATCTATTTTTTCAATATCATTTTTGATTTCTGGGCAATACTTTTCTTTGTCTTCTTTCAAAACTACATTTACCAAATCTTTATATTCATAATCATATGGCTTTTGTGGCTTTATTTTCATCAAATCTGCATCAATCAATTTTGCTAACTCATTTGCAAAGTTTTCAGTATGGCCTCCGTGTGAATAATATAAAATTAAGTATTTTTTCATTGTCCTCTTCCTTTCTGCTTCTATGATATTACCCTACAGAATACTAAATAAACTTCAAATTAAAATAAAAATCTTGAGATTTTAATATAATCCCGAGACTTTTTTAATCTTATTCTTTAATTTCAAAAGCTAATTATTATAAACATTTAAACAGCGTTTCTTCTTTATCCTTAGGTTTTTTGAATAGCCTTTGAGCACATTGCCGCCTTTGCAAAGTTCTTCAAATATCTTTAATCCCTTGCCAAAGGCTCTGCCCTTATTTGTGCCAAATGGAATAATTGTCTTATCTTTCCGATCAACCATAGTTATAAATGCCCTAATTGGGGGCGAAATTGTGCTTGTCCATGTCGGCGTGCCTACAAAGATTGTTTCGTAATTCTTTATCGAATCTAGATTGTTTTTAATTTTGGACAATGTTTATTAAGATCCTCTCGAAAAAATTTTTTCAACTAAATCTTCAAATTCTTCTTCGTATTTTTCCGTTTCAATTCGCATAATACCTGCCTCAATATATTTAATGTAATAAATTTTTAAGAATCTAATGCATCTAAATTCCTATCGTATCATGCTTGACAATATAAGTTCCACATAGCCGATTGGAAAACCGGCAGGAGCTTTTTTCGTTTTCAATATATGCCATCCATTTTTTATGAAATAGTTTTGATATGCTATATAGCTCCAGGAATTTACAGTTTCGATACCCATAATGCGCATCATCGCGGTCTGAACATTCTGTTTTAAGGTATTCTCTCTTAAAAATGTAGCAACAATAAAAATTCCATCAGGTTTTAAAATTCTCTTTACCTCGTTTAATGCAGCTTCGGGATCGGGCAGAATATGGATTGCATTCGCCATAATAATCAAATCGTATGAATTATCGGGTCTATCGATATTGGTACAATCGATAATGGAATATTTTAAATCCTTGTCTTTAAATTTTTCTTTTAAATTAATAAGCATTTCATTCGAATAATCGCTCGCCTCATAATCATTGAACGAATCGGCAATATATTCAGTCAAAATTCCAGTACCTGCGCAAAGTTCCAAAGTCTTTAGCTGTGAATCGTTCATAGTAATGAGTTTTGACAATTCTTCATATGCTGGACGTTCCTTACTCAAGAATTTATCATATATATCTGCAAATCTGTCCCATGTCTTAGATTTAGATTCGCCTATATTGATGTCTTTACTATAAATTATAGCCAAGATTAAGACGATAATTTGCGCAATGCTTATAATGATAGGATTTATAATTACTAAATGCATAAAGCCTGCATTTAATAAACCGTGAAGTAACATAGATTGAAATATGCTGCCCTTTAATCTTAAAACTGTTAGAATGATTGAAACCATGATTGTAGAAAATAAAAATGGAATAAAGCCTATTCCCCTTTCCATTTTAGATATAAAATAGAGTGGCAAATACCAAAAACCCCATAATATACCGATTAGAATTGCTGATAAAATTATTGGAAATCTGCCTAAGAATGCCTTTAATAATGTGCCTCTCCAAAAAATTTCTTCATTTCCTCCATATATAAATATGGCCAATATCCAAAATAGGATGAAATTTAACCACGATTGTTTAACCTGAAGCTTAGATGAGAGTTAAAATCCGATTAGAATTAATGTCGTAAAAATGACAAATAAAATATGAGTCTCAGCCTTGAAAATTTTATCTATTGCTGAATATAAAAATGATTTTGAAATCTGTTTATCTTTCCATGCTCTATAATAAAATATCGCAGCTACAATAGACGGCACAATTCCACCGGCGAGCAAAATATCTTGGCAGGAAAAATATTCGGATCCATATTATGTAGATTCGAAACTATAATTAGAATTCCAAAAAATATCCAGCTAGATACAAATGTTTCGACAATTTGTGATTTAATCTTGCTTTTCATTAACTCACCTCGTATTTAATATTATAGCATACTGAATTTAATTTTAGTTTTAATAAGTTTATAAATTTTTTATAAAACTAAAGATTAGCCGAGCAGAAACTCGGCTAAAGCTATCTTTCTCTTATAATATTTTTTATACCTAAAATCATCAAAACAAAAGCCAAAAATAGCATTATAGCAATTGGCAATATCCAAAGTTTTCCATCTACGAAAGACTTTTGCAAATAGTATTGAGGTGAAATATGGGCGATAGTTTTCATCCAATTAGGCATATATTTGATTGGAAATAAAACCCCCGAAGCAAGCGCCAAAGGAAAGAAAATACCAGTTGAAACTACCCATAATAAACCCTCATTATCGGCTATTGAAGCCACGAATATATAGATTCCAGCAGATAAAAACATAGCTATATTTAAAAGTAAAAACATCTGAAATAGATCGGAATTGCCAAAGTCAAAATTAGCAAATTTATAAAATGCCAAAATCACAATATTGGCTATTTCGTATACGAAAAGTATTGCCAAAGTCTTTCCGATAATATGCATATAAGGCGAAATGCTGGCATTTTTTATGCGCACAAATATTCCATTTTGTTTTTCTCGAATCAAAACTGTCGCAAGCAAACTCGCGCCCGTCAGTAGTTTAAAGATTATAATACCAATCGAATATTCAATTCTCGGCCTATCTACAGTTTTTTCTCCAATTGCCTTTCCAAATTGACTTTCAATATGCGAAATCAAAGGATTATTCTCCACGCTAGAATAATATTTCTCAATACTTCCATTGCCTGAAATCTCTACGATTAATGTGCCTTGATTGGAGCCTAAAAAATACTCTATCTCCGATTTTTCAATTGTTTGAGTTCTAATCCCCGATACATAGTCTAAATTACTCGCATCGCCAACTACTGCAACCATTGGCAAATTTGAATATGCCAAAGTTATACTGACTAAAATTATCATTATAATCGGCATAATGGTCATGGAAGTCAAAAAGCCTTTAGTATTTTTTAATGACTTCAATGTGAATTTAAAGGATTGAACCATATTTTACCTGCTTTCTTATAATTGCTATCGATAAAGTACCAACTATGAGATTTACCATTAGCCAAGGCAGCAATTGCATCGGCTCAAACAATTCTAATATTTGTCTAAATATCAATCTGTTCACAATAGTTAGAGGCGAGAAATTCATCAATATATTCATAAATTTCGTATTCGCTAAAACTGATGTCAAGCTGAGCGCTCCGCCTAAATATCCCAAAAGCATAACTACTAACATAATAATATTTGAAACCATTGTGCGATTAGCTGCTATTAAGGCGATCGCCGCTCCAAATGTCAGACTCATAAAAGGAATCGTTGCAAATAATAAGATTGACGATATTGGAAATTTTAAATTCAAAACTATATTGAATAGAAAAATTGAAACTAAAATCATCAAGATATCAAATATATAATGGAGCAAAATTTTTATAGTCAAAAGTTCATTCTTTGCTACAATTCTATCCCATGTATGAAGTTTTCTTTCTTCGAACAGATTTAGTCCCAATAAGCTTGCACTCATCATCAATATAAAACTCAATTCACTAACTGCAAATTGCGTCTGTGCGTCTAAGATTTTACCGTCATAAGGCACAATTTCAACTTTAGTTTCGACAGTATTTAATGTCTGTCTATTTTCCAGCAAATAATTTTTCGTGCCCTCACTCATAAAAAATGTCAATATAAACGGCAAAATCAATATAAATAGATAGACTTTGCTATTTAATAATGTCTTTAATTCCTTTTTAAGCATCTATTCACCAACTTTACGCAGTACTTTAATAAATAGATCTGATAAATTAGAATCGACCTTTTCACCAATAGTCTTTACGAGCTGGGCCGTATCTCCTTCCAAAATCAATCTGCCCTCGTTTAAAAATAAAACTTTTTTGCAAAGAAATTCAACTTCGTCTAAATAGTGAGAAGTGTATAAAATCATCAAACCAGAGTCTAAAAGCTCTTTGAGATATTCTAAAATTTCTTTACGAGAAATGGGATCTATGCCTACACAGACTTCATCGCAAATTAATAATTTGGGACTATGAATAAGTCCCGTTATTAAATTTAGCTTACGTTTCATTCCTCCAGAGAGATTTTTTGCCAATTCGTCCTTTTTATCTATGAGTTTGACACGATCCATTAGCTGATTTGCTCTTTTTATTGCATCTTGTTTCGGTATTTTATAGATTGCTGCAAAAAATAGCAGATTGTCTAAAACGCTTAGATCTGGATAGATTGCCAATTCTTGTGGCACATATCCAATTTCATGCATATTTAGATTTTGATATTCGATTTCTCCCAGATATGAAAGATTTTTCGTTATGCAGCCAATTAGAGTGCTCTTGCCTGCACCATTTATCCCCAATATGCCATATCCCGTGTTTTCTATAAAATCATAAGAAAAATTACTGAGTGCCAAATTTTTCTTATATGCTTTTGAAATATTTTTTAGGCTAATCATAAGCTTTATTAAAAATGTCTTTTAAGAAAATTCTTTGCGATTTTGCTGCCGATAAATGCAAATATGACCACTAAAATAGCCACAATAATCATAAATGGAACCGTCTTTAAATCTGCCATTTTTGCAGCATAATCTGCTCCATACATCTGCTCTATCATTGCCATAGACTGTTCCTTAGTGAATATATAAGGAATAATCGTGCCACCAATATAATGGCAAAGCATTGCGACTACGAACGAGATTGTAAGTCCCTTTGCTCTATCTTCTGAATTCTTAATTAACATCTCTGCAATAATTCCGGCAATTACCATTATTGCAATATAGTATGGCATAATACCACCAATGCCCCAGATTGCACAGTAAATCAACATCGCCCAACGCTTTGGCACTTTTGCCCCCGCCAAAAAGAATGGAATGCTTAAAAACAATCCTTGCAATATTGGCGAGATTAACACAGTATAAGGTGTAAATAGAAATGGCATCGGAATTATATACATAAGCACCACGCCCAAAAGCGCAAATGCCGCTACTAATACTAAATCTTTAATTTTTAATTTTTCGTTCATTTTATCCTCCAATAAAAATATAAATATAGTTTGCAAAAAATATAATCAATATGGC
Organism: Tissierellia bacterium; assembly: GCA_030537765.1. Lineage (GTDB taxonomy): Bacteria > Bacillota > Clostridia > Tissierellales > Peptoniphilaceae > JAUNVH01. The sequence goes on from JAUNVH010000045.1 coordinate 8,137, forward strand.
AAAATCTCTAATTCGAAATTTAATATCACTCATGCAGCTTCTCTTTTGATTTATCTTCATTCCCTTAGTTTCAATGCCACAAGCCAAATTTTCTGCTGATCTTATTAAACTAAATACTAATGGAACTATAATTAAGTTCCAAATCTTTCGTGGACTCTTTTTGTAAGTGAGGTTTCTCGTCTTAAGGCTCATAAAACAGATTGAACTGTCATGTCTAAGTGTCGGAAATAATCTCAAGATCGAAATTAACGGTATCATCAAATAGTCTGTAATCTTTGCCCTATAAAGCGCTTCAATAATATAGATCGTCTCCGTCTTTTCGATAATATTTTTGAGAGCATAATTTGTCATAAAGCCTCTAATTAAAAATACTTCAAATACGACCTTAAAATACATAGGCGCATAGAACTTCAATAGATTTAAAATTCCATATGCTATCCATGCCTTTATGCAGATATAAAAATTAAAATTCAATATCAATACAAAGCTCAAAATAAGCATTAGATAGATTGAAGACTTTGTCGCCGGATATAGAAAAATCGCATTTGCCATTGCGAAGAATACCAAAATATTGACTATCGGATTGATATTCGGAGGCTTTAGTTTCTGACTCTTTTTTGAAATTTTTCGCTCTGTCTTAGATTTCATATGTTTTGTCATCAAATCGAAATCGCATTTGGAATATAAATTTTGTGTTTCGCTTAATTTCTCATTTTCTATATATATAAATGCATCTGCTGTTGAAGCTAAAAGCTCAATATCGTGAGAAATAAGTAATACAAATTTTCCCTTTTTTGCCATTTTTCGAATTAATTCACTGACATTTCGCATATGAATTAAATCTAAGCCGGAGCTCGGTTCATCTAAAACAATAATCCTTTTGTCGCTAATATATGCCAAAAGAACTGCCAGCCTCTGAACCTGACCTCCCGATAATCGCGAGGGATGTCTATCGATATAGTCGACCAAATCTACAGTTTTTAAAAACTCTTTAATTTCAGTTTCAGTCAGTGCGCTATTTTGAAGTAAGATTTCTTCTCTAACAGAAGCGCTGACCATCTGCTTATAGCCTTCTTGCAT